>CAJXAU010000218.1 GCA_913050205.1 uncultured Verrucomicrobiota bacterium | reverse complement strand
TGTTCGAGGTGGACGCCGCCAAGGAGGCGCAGCTGTTCGAGAACGCCGTGCGCTTTGGCAAGGCGTTGCAGTTGATCAACATCCTGCGTGACCTGCCGGAGGATCTGCGCATGGGCCGCTGTTACCTACCGACCGCGGTCCTTTCCGAGCACGATCTCACGCCGGACAACCTGCTTGAGCCGGCCACGATGGAACGCTTTCGACCGGTTTACGACGCATACCTCGACAAGACGGTGGCGCATTTCGACGCTGCTGCGGCTTACATCGACACGCTGCCGTTCAGCCAGTTCCGGATGCGCGGCGCCTGCACGCTGCCGGTCATCATCGGCTTGAAAACAGTCACGCTGTTGCGTCAGCAAAACGTGCTCGACGCTGAAAACCGAATCAAGGTCGGCCGCCCGGAGATCAAGCGAATGACCCGCCAGACGGCGCTCGCGCTGCCCTCGCGGCGGCGCACGCAAAAACTCATTTTGTCCTACCGCGATGCCTGAGCTACGCCGTTTCCTGCCACTGTTGCCTTGGGTATTGCTGGCCGCCTTGGTCGCGGGCTGTGCCGAGGCACCCCGGCCGACGAAGGCACTCACGGCCGGCCTGCATGCGATCAATCAAAAGCCGTTGTTCGTCAACAGCCTTGGGATGCAGTTTGTCCCGCAGCCGGGCGGGCACGCGTGGATCAGTGTCTGGGAAACGCGTGTGAGCGACTTCGCCGCGTTTTCTGCTGCCACGACCAACGGCTGGCACGCGGCCTGGTTTCAGGAGACCACCAATCACCCGGCGGTGGAGGTTCGCTGGGACGAGGCTGAGGCGTTTTGCGCCTGGCTCAGCGAACGTGAACGCGCCTCCGGCCTGTTGGGGGCCAACGAAGGCTACCGCCTGCCGACCACGGAAGAGTGGACCGCAGCACTTGGCCAAGCGCAGGCCGATCATCCCTCGACGATCCCCGGCAACTTCGGGCCTGCACTCAAGAGCGATTCCTTCCCGCACACCAGCGAAGTCGGGACGTTTCAGGCAAACGCGCTTGGCCTACACGATCTCCGTGGCAACGTCTGGGAGTGGTGCACCGCTTGGCCAAGCGAGGAGGGCGCAACCCGGATTCTTCGCGGCGGCGGCTGGCGCGATCACGCCCCCGAGTTACTCGCCCCGGGGCGGCAACTGCTCGTGGCCCCTCACGCCACCGCCGAGGACTACGGGTTCCGCTGCGTACTCGTCCTCAAGCGCCCGCCCCAGCCGGAATAGTGGGTAGCGATCGCTGGGCCGAAAAATTATTCACAATTTGGGAATCTCGCTTGGGCGGGTTTGGGTTGTCCCGTACATTGGTTGCGGGGAGGCAGCACCCCTCCGCAATTAGCATTTTGAAACCCGAAAACGACGCATATTCACGGCACCCGGATCGGTTTGTCGATCGCCACATTGGCCCCCGGCAAAAGGATATTGAGACGATGTTGTCCGCGCTGGGGCACGACTCACTCGACGCGATGATCAGCGCCGGGGTACCCAATAGCATCCGCACCTCCGCACCGCCTGAGTTGCCGCCCGCCCAAAGCGAGATCGAGGCCCTTGAGTCGCTGCGCAGCTTGGCCGGGGAAAATCAGGTTTGGCGCACGTACATCGGGCAGGGCTATCACAACTGCATCACCCCGCCGGTGATCCAGCGGAACCTTCTCGAGAACCCCGGCTGGTACACGCAGTACACGCCGTATCAGGCCGAAATTTCGCAGGGCCGGCTCGAGGCGCTGCTTAATTTCCAGACGATGGTCTGCGATTTGAGTGGCATGGAGATTGCCAACGCGTCGTTGCTCGACGAGGCCACGGCTGCGGCCGAGGCGGTCACCATGTGTCGCAATATCCAGTCGCGCAACAAGTCCGACGCCGTGTTTGTCTCGAAAGACTGCCATCCGCAGACGATCTCCGTTCTGCGCACGCGCGCCGAGGCGATCGGGCTGGAGGTCGTGGTGGGCAGTTCGGCAGGGTTCGATTTTAGCACACCGGTCTTCGCGGCTGTGCTGCAATACCCGGCCACGGACGGCAGCGTGGCCGATCCAACTGATTTTATCGCGAGCGCTCACGAAAACGACGCACTCGTCATCATGGCAACCGATCTTCTTGCGTTGACGCTCCTCAAGCCGCCGGGTGAACTCGGTGCCGATGTGGCTATTGGCAGTGCGCAGCGGTTCGGTGTGCCGCCCGGTTTTGGCGGGCCACACGCCGCATTCATCGCCACGCGGGATAAGCACAAACGCCGACTGCCCGGGCGCATCGTCGGTGTGTCGAAGGATGCCGCCGGCCGTCCCGCACTTCGATTGGCGTTGCAGACACGCGAACAGCACATCCGCCGCGACAAGGCGACGAGCAACATTTGTACGGCGCAGGCATTACTGGCCAACATCGCCTCGATGTATGCCGTTTATCACGGGCCGGCCGGCCTGAGGGCGATTGGCGAACACGTGCACGCGATGACCTGCCGCCTGGCCAATGGATTGCGCCAGCTTGGCCAAGCGGTGGAGACGGAACACTTTTACGACACGCTGACTGTGTCGCTTGGCCAAGCGGCAGACGCTGTGCTGGCCGAGGCAGCCAAGCGCCGAATCAATCTCCGGCAGCTTGGCCGGGGGCGTGTGGGCATCTCGCTTGATGAGACTGTCAGCGAGAGTGACCTCGCGGATTTGCTCGCCTGTTTCAACGGCGGCCAGTCGCCTGAGTTGGGTGACGCCGCGTTGCCGGCTGCCATCCCGGCTGGCTTACAGCGCGTGTCAGCGTATTTGCAGCACCCGATTTTTAATCGGCACCACTCGGAGACGGAGATGCTGCGTTACCTGAAAAAACTGGAGGCGCGAGATCTCTCCCTCACGGCGTCGATGATCCCGCTTGGCTCCTGCACAATGAAGCTTAATGCCTCGGCTGAGATGTTCCCGATCAGTTGGCCGGGGTTCGCCGCACTGCATCCGTTCGTGCCGGGGGAACAGGCGGCGGGCTATCACCGGATGTGCAGCCAGCTTGAGGAGTGGCTGGCGAAGATCACCGGGTTTGCCGCCGTGTCCCTCCAGCCCAATGCGGGGTCGCAGGGCGAGTTTGCCGGCCTGCTGGCCATCCGCCGCTACCACGAGAGTCGAGGGGAGGGGAATCGAAACGTCTGCCTGATCCCCATGTCGGCGCACGGTACCAATCCGGCCAGCGCGGTGATGGCTGGAATGAAAGTCGTGCCAGTGACCTGCGGGCAGTCCGCGGCCAACGGAGATGTCGATCTCGACGATCTGCGCGCCCGCGCCGAGGAGCACAGCGAAAACCTCGCAGCGATTATGGTCACCTACCCGTCCACGCACGGCGTGTTCGAGAGGGGGATTCGCGAGATTTGCGCAATCGTCCACGAACTTGGCGGACAGGTTTATATGGACGGCGCCAACCTCAACGCACAGATCGGTCTGACCAGCCCCGGCCACATCGGCGCCGATGTTTGTCATCTCAACCTACACAAGACGTTTTGCATCCCGCACGGTGGTGGTGGCCCGGGCATTGGTCCGATCGGTGTGGCCGAGCATCTGGCGCCGTTTTTGCCGGGCGATCCACTGGCAGAAAACAGCGCCCCGGTGGCTGCGGCCGAGTGGGGCAGCGCCGGTATTCTGCCAATCTCGTGGATGTACATTACCATGATGGGTAGTGAAAACCTCACCCGTGCCACACAGGTTGCCATCCTCAATGCCAACTACATCGCGCATCGGCTTGCGGAGACATTCCCGATTTTATATCGCGGCAAAAACGGTCTCGTCGCTCATGAGTGCATCGTGGATCTGCGGCATTTCGAAAAAGTGACGGTGGAGGATGTGGCCAAGCGTTTGATGGACTACGGCTTTCATGCACCGACGATCTCATGGCCAGTGGCCGGCACAATGATGATCGAACCAACCGAGAGCGAGCCGATGGAGGAATTGGACCGGTTTTGCGATGCGATGATCGCCATCCACGGCGAGATTAGTGCGATTGAAAACGGGGAGGCCGATGCGGAAAACAATCTGCTGCGAAATGCGCCGCACACGTCGAGCGATTTGGCAGGTGATTGGGATCGACCGTACAGCCGCGAGCAGGCGGTGTTCCCGGTTGCAGGATTGCGCGACCAAAAATACTGGCCGCCGGTCAACCGCATCGACAACGTCCACGGCGACAGAAACCCGGTCTGCACCTGCGAGGGGATGGAAGCCTACACCGAGTAGGCCAAGCGCTTGGTTTGCAATCGGACTCGCAGACTCGCCCCTCCACGGTGTTGCAGGGACGAGTCTGCGAGTCCGAAACGTTGCCGTGAAATTACGGCTGGATCATACGGTAGAACCTGCGGGCGTC
>CAJXAU010000217.1 GCA_913050205.1 uncultured Verrucomicrobiota bacterium | reverse complement strand
ATGCCTTGTGCGGGGTCTTGGCTCCCTCGCGGCCAGACATCAATCGCCAGATGTTTTTGCCGTCGATTTTACGCTTGGGCAACTCGGCCTTGGCCAATTTGGCAAAGGTCGGGAGAAGATCGCACGCGGCAGCCACCTCGCTGCACACCGAACCGGCCGGTATCTTGCCGGGCCAGCGCATGATGGTCGGGACGCGCATGCCCCCTTCCCATGTGCTGAATTTTGCGCCGCGAAGCGGCAGGGCGGAGCCGCCGTGATGCCGCAGCCTGAGATGCCACGGGCCATTGTCACTGGTGAACACCACAAGCGTGTTGTCGTCCACACCGGTTTCCTTGAGAGTTTTCATCACCTGTCCAATCGAATGGTCCAGTTCCTCGATGGTGCGGATGTACGCCTGCTTGGGATCCTTGGTGTAAAACTTGTCCGAAACGAACAACGGGATATGCGGCATCGTGTGGGGCATGTAGAGGAAAAACGGCTTGTCCTTGTTGGTTCGGATAAATTTCTGTGCCTCCTGTGTGTAGCGGGTGGTCAGGGTGTTTTGGTCAACCGGGCGTTCGACTTCCTTTGTGTCGCGCAGCAGCGGTACATTCCAAGGGGTGATGTCTCGCTCGATCCAGGCGCGATCGAGATTGCGATCCTTCCCCTTCACACCGTCCATATCATTGGAGTAGGGAATGCCAAAGTAACTATCGAATCCGTGGTTGGTTGGGAGAAATTTCGGCAAATGCCCGATGTGCCATTTGCCGACTGCCGCTGTGGCGTAGCCCTTGGTCTTGAGTACTTCTGCAACGGTGGTTTCCTCCGGGTTTAGGCCGATCGTATGCCGGGGGAACAGCACACCGGTGATGCCCACACGCGGCGGGTAGCAGCCGGTCATCAAACCCGCGCGCGATGGCGAGCAGACCGCTGCCAACGAGTAAAAGTCGGTGAACTTCATTCCTTCCTTGGCCATCTTGTCGAGGTGGGGTGTCTTGATGGTTTTTGAGCCAAACACACCGACATCCTGATAGCCTTGGTCGTCCATGAAAATCAGGACAAAATTGGGAGATCGTTTGGCCTCTGTGGAGAAGGTGAGCGTGAATGCGAACGCCAACGGGAGAAGCCCCTTGGCCAAGCGGAGAATGCGTTGGGATTGTGTCATGCCTGCGAGGCCGGGACGCTAAACAAAGCCGGCCAACGTGACAAGTCGCGCTTGGTTTTGCTCGTCCGCTTGGCCGGTTTACGTTAGACATTCCGCACCGATGAGCGAATCGACGACTCCAAGAATTCCTAAATGGCCCTTCATAGTAGGCGATGTGGCCCTGTTATCGACGGCGGCTTTTTTGTTGAGCCGGATCGAGGGTGATTTCGGCCTACTTGAGGCGTTCTGGTGTCTGGCCTGTGTGGCCGGTGGTGCGTGGATTATGGTGTTGCCGTTCCTGAAGGAGTTTCAGGCCAAAAACGACCTCACCGAGGCGAGGGAGTTGGCTGATTCCGTCGAGAAAATCACCTCGCTCGAGGCCTTGGCCAAGCGGATCGAAAACGCGACCGAACAGTGGCTTCATGTGGAGGATCGGGCCAATGAAATAAATGTCACCTCCAAGCAGATTGCCGAGAAGATCAACGCCGAGGCGAGGGAGTTTACCGAGTTTTTGCAGAAGGCCAATGATACCGAAAAGAACCACCTCAAGCTTGAGGTGGAAAAACTCGGCCGTTCACAAAACGATTGGCTGCAAGTGGTGATTACGACACTGGATCATGTTTTTGCGCTTACACAGGCAGGGCGCCAGTCCGGTCAGGAAAATCTCATCAAGCAATTGACCGCTTTTCAAGGCGCATGCAGGGAGGTGGCAAGAAGGGTGGGTGTCGTGACGGTTGAGCCACAACCGAACGAGGTGTTTGACCCGGAAAAACATCAACTCCGAGATCCCGAGGCACAACCGGAAGCCGGGGCCAAGATCATCGGGATGGCAGCACAGGGGCTGTCCCATCAAGGACGCCTATTGCGCAAGGCGGTCGTGGTGATCGAGGGGGAGGAAGCGGCACAGCCGGCTGAGGCGAAACCCAAGCCAAAGGCCAAGACGAAAGCCGCGAAGAAAAAAGAGTAGACCGCTCAGTTGCGCCGCCCAGCACTCTGGTAGTTCAAAATTGTCTGTGCATTTTTATCGCCGCTTTCAGCAGCCTCTCTAATGGCGTTTTGAACGTTTACTTCCGCTTCAGTGACTACCATGAACTGATCGGCTGTAAGTTTCGCGCCTTGGGCTCTGAGTTGATTCACGCTTTGTAGGGCCAGAGTGAGTTTGCCTTCTTCCACGGCGTCGCTGGCGGTCTTTGCCAGTTTTTTTATTTCGGGATCGGCTTTTTCGAAAAAGGAGATCAGGGCGTCGGCTGATTCCTCGGCAGTGTCTGCCTGTATCGCTTTCTCTGAACTCCCGCCGCACCCAGTCATGGCAAGGGTGAGGCCAATGGATGCAGTGCAAAATATTCGGGCTAAATTCATGCTGGAAAAACTTGTGTGTTAGCGTTTGCCGCGATTACCAGGACTGCACCACCAGCGATTGCCGCCTTGCGGGATCGATCTGGTTTCCATTGCCCAAACCCTGTGCCGGACAAACTCCACGTGGGTATCGAGGAAAGCGGCTACAAAGCCTTCCTTGTGCCGTTTTGCCACGGCTTCGTTCGCCCTGCTGGTGGCATTGTCGTAGGCAGGGACATCGTCGCTGTGTGCCTCCCAGTAGACCACGTCACCGGGTTCAAACTGGTTCGCCTTGTACGTCATGCCAGGTCTGCGGCCGAGGTTTTTGGTGTACTCACAAAACGCTCCGTTCATGATGTAGCTGCTCACCTGTTGTTCTCGTTGTTTGAAAAACTTGTGTTGCCGGTTTTTAACGATGTAATCCATTGAGCATTTCAAAACGTTGCTGTTGCTGTGGAAGGGATAAAGTTGGCTTTCGTGAACAAGGTCGCGGGCTGGTCGACCGTTCATTTTGCGAGTGTATGCCCAGTTGGGTAAATTGACTGTGCCAGAACTCCAGCCAGGGTAGGGCATATAGTCTTCATAGTCATTGAGGTACATCGCGTTAGCAGTGCCGATTTGTTTGAAATTATTCATGCACGTAGTTCGGTGTGCCTGTTCCTTGGCCTGAGCCAACGCCGGGAGGAGGAGGGAGGCGAGGATAGCGATGATGGCGATGACCACCAGCAACTCGATGAGTGTGAATCCTGTCGCTACGGTTTTTTGCTGAGCCTTCATGGTTTGATCAGTGGTTGGCGAAACCTTCCCCGAATAGTGCCGTTATGCAACCCCAAAATGTCCTCCTTGACAGGTGTTGGAAAGTGGACGAGATTGACCTCGGAGTTGGCAATGGCACAGGATTTGGCACAGCTATTCGTCGCAGACCTCGGCAGCAGTGCCGTGGTGCGCATCACCGGTTGTGCCAACTTCGCTTCGAGCGTTCCCTTCAAGAAACTGGTCAATGGATTGATAGAGCGCGGTTGCGCCAAGTTCACACTTGATCTCACCGACTGCAAGCTGATGGACAGCACTTTTCTCGGCGTGCTCGTCGGCGTGACGCACAAACTTGGCCAGGCGGCGAAGGGTGTTGAGCTGTTTAATCCGTCCGAGCAGGTGCACGCGATGTTTGACAATCTGGGCATCCTTGAGTTGTTCGAACAGGCCAATTCGCTTGACCAAGCGGAAGTCTCCGAGGCGGAGATCTCCAATGCGGCCAAGCGCGAATTGACTGAGAACAGCCTCGAGGCACATCGCACGTTGATGGATGCGAACCCTGAAAACGAGGCGAAGTTCAAAGAGGTCGCCCGTTTCCTCGAGGAAGACCTCAAGCACCAAGACGAGGCTTAAGCCAAGCCAAGCGCTTGGCCGGGTTCAGGGGGTGACGGTGTGGTATTTACCCGTGGCAGGTTGGTCGAGGGTTTTTGTTTTCCCGCTTGGCCAACGGATGACCAGTTTGTCCACCGAGCCGTTTTCGCCCAGGCCAAAGTGCGCGGTTGAGGGATGCTGCGCGGTGAAGGAATCCCCGGTCACCAATTGGACGATGTCCCGGCGTTTGCCGGCGAACAACTGAACTGTCGCGCCGTTTGCCGGTTGGCCGGCGAAGTCGGTGATGTGCAGACCGACCCAGTTTCCCTTGGCCGGTATCTGGTTTTTCATCACGAACAATCGTTGCTGCTTTGCCTGGGAATCGTATTGCACAACAAGAAGATCTTTGCGGCCGTCGACATCGATGTCCGCAGTCACGACGGCACGTGCATCAAACTCAAAGGCTGTCCCGAGCAGGAACGCGACGTTGTGGAAGCCGGAGTTTTGTTTGTTCAAAAACAGGTGGTTGTGTTCGAAACCATT
>CAJXAU010000216.1 GCA_913050205.1 uncultured Verrucomicrobiota bacterium | reverse complement strand
TAGCTCCTCGCGCAACTAAGGCGGCACTTCGGTGCCGCCTATTGCAGTTTAACGGGTTGACACCGGGGTGGAATGGGCGGAGGGTAGTTTATTTGAAGGCGTTATTCTCGCCCTTCTTTAATACGATAAATTGCAGGAAAATGACTAAACAAAACTCGTTTCTTGTCTGGGTTGCAGTACTGGGGTTGATGGTGCTTGGCCAAGCGGCCATCGCCGGTCCGGATAATCCGGGCGAGGGTCACGAGGGTGGCGACCATGAAGAGGTGGAGCGAGACCTGCGCTTGGCCTGGGTCAAGGGCAAGGCGGAGGCGCGAGTGGCGGTACTTTGGTGGAGGATGATGTCCGAGGTGGACGGCAAGCTGGCCTACGATGTTCAATTAAGAGTCAGGCACGAACATGAAGTTGGCAAATGGCATCATGAAGTGGAAACGACCCGGAACGAAATTCGGGTTGATGGTTTGAAGCCCGGAACCACATACGATGTGCGTGTGCGGGCATGGCACGGGAAAAAGTCCGGGCCATGGAAAATTCGGGAAAACGTGTTTCGAACACATGGTGGAGAAAAAGGAGAGGGGGATGACGGTAAAGAGGAAAGCGGTCACGAGGGAGACGAGGGGAATGACCGCGAAGAGGGTGGTCGTGAAGAAGGCGGTGATAAGCCTGAAGAAGGAGGCGAGCGTGGTGACGGAGAGGGGCATGGCCGATTACCCGAGGTTGCCTGGGTTAAGGGTGAAGCCAATGAACGTGTCGCGGAAATTTGGTGGAAGTTGCTTCGTGAAGTGGATGGTAAAGTCGTTTATGAGGTGCAGTTTCGCAAGCGAAGTGACGGAAAAGTAGGAGAATGGATTCATGAAGCTGAAATCAAAAAAACGGAGATCCGGGTGGATGGATTGCGTCCCGGAAAAACGTACGATGTGCGTGTGCGCGGATGGTTGGCCGACAAGCCGGGTAATTGGAAAATAAGGGAGGCCGCGTTCCGGACAAAAACGGGTGACAAAGAACACGAGGGAGGAGACGAAGGCGGTGACATCGGTAAACCGGGTGAAATCAAAGTGGGCGAGGTCGGGGAACGTGCTGCGGTCATCGGTTGGGCCAAGCCCAAAACACCGGCAGAGGCCAGGTTTGGCTACGATGTTCAACTACGAAAACGAATCAACGGCAAGCCAACGGATTGGGCACATGCATTGGAGACGACAAAAAACGAGGTCGTCCTGAAAAATTTAACACCGGGCACACTCTATGAGGTGCGCGTCCGCGCCTGGGCGAACAAGAAATCGAGCGCTTGGCGCATTCGCGAGGAAGCCTTCAAGACCAAGGGCGAAGCCGGGGATCACGAAGAGGGGGAGCACTCGAGCGTACCGCGGATTGCTTGGATCAAGGCGGACGATATTAGCCCACGAGCCGGTGTAGCCAAGTGGGCACTGGTTCGTGAGTTGGATGCCAAAGTGGCATACGACGTGCAAATTCGAACCCGTATCGAGGGCAAGGCGGGTAAGTGGCAACATGAGGCCGAAACCCACAAGAGTTCGATCATCATCGATGGACTAAAACCGAATACACTCTACGAGATTCGTGTGAAGCCGTGGGCCAATAAAAAAGCCGGTGCGTGGAAGATTCTGGAACACGCGTTCCGCACTCGAAAAGCCGAGGGCGACAATGATGAACATCAAGGTGGCGATGGCGGTAAGGATGACAAGGAAGGTGAAGGAGATCACGGTGACAAGGGGGACAAGGACGAAGGCGGGGATCGTAAAGATGAGGATTCACTTGCCCCCAGCGAGCCTGGGAAGATCAAGGTAAGTGACGTCACCCCGAATAGTGCCATGATTCGCTGGGGTGCAGCCAAGGCGCCCGGTGATGCGAAGGCCATTTACGATGTTCAGATCCGGCAGCGCGTCAATGGCAAGGCGACAAAATGGCGTTATATTGGGGAAACTTTTGATACGCAGCACAAGGCCAACGGGTTGGAGGCAGGGAGTTTGTACGATGTGCGGATTCGTGCGTGGGTAAAAAGGAAAGCCGGGCCTTGGGAGATTAAGGAAAACGCATTCACCACCGGAGGGGGCGAGGGCGAGCAGACGATTGATCACGCCGGGAAAATTGATTTTCAGGTAATAGCCGGCAATCAGATGCGGCTCACATGGCCCGCAGGCAGGGGCCGCTTTGTCGTGGAATCCAGCGATCAGATTGGCGGGGGCGCGTGGAAGGCCGTGGAAATCCGGCCGATTCAGGTCTCGCAAATGATGATGGTCGATCTTCCGCTTGGTCGTGAAGGCATGCGTTTTTTCCGCATTAGAAACTGAGCCTCAATCGAGGCCGTATTTTTCGATCCACGACTGAGGTAGCGTTCCGAAACTGAGCAACCAGTCGTTAAATCGGCGCAGTGACCATCCCCGTCCATCGACCAGTTTTTTGTACAACCTCGCGTTTTCGAGGCGTCCCAGCCAGTAACTCATAGGCACTCCGGGGCTGCCGGTGTACCAGTTCACGTCTGCCTCGGCCCGGGCTTTTGTAAAGCCGAGGTTTTTCTGCATGTGCTTCACAGCTTGGTTGTAGCTGTATGCGCCCGTTTGAAGCCGTAGATCGACGAGTATCCGGTGGCAGCGCCAAAGGGCATCGTGCAGTTGTTGCAACTTTAGTTCGGGGGATTTGATGATCCCGAGATCAACGCACATCTGTTCGCACCACAGCGTCCAACCTTCATAAAAAATGGCATGTTCATCGAAGACCCTCCGCCATTTTCGGGGATGTGCGTTTGCGAAAATAAACTGCAGATGGTGACCGGGATAGGCCTCGTGCGCGCAGGTTAGCTCGAGGCCGAAATGCTGTTGGCGTTCTGAAAGTTTATCCGCTTCCTTTTTCTTTTTTAGGCCAAGGTCATTCACCCAGAAATACCCGCGCTGTCGTTTGTCGAACGGGCCGGGCGGCGAATAGGCTGCCATGGGAATGACGTGAGACATGAAATCCGGAACGAGTGTGATAGCCAGCGAATCGCCTTTCGGGAAGGTCATCGCCTTGGCTGCCTTGAATTTCCGGATAATCTCCGCATTGGTTTTTTTGTAGAGCGCCAGCAAATCTCCCTTGGGCTTCCACTGGTTGCGGGCTGTCTCGACGATTTCGTCGACGCACCTATTTTTACCGAGTTTTGCACTCGCTGTTTTTAGCAAGGCACCAACGCGATCAATCTCGGAAAGTGCGACGGCCTCAACTTGGCCAACCGTGTAGTCCAAGCCAAGTTCATCGCGGATGCGGCGCTGGAGCATCGTGGTGCCGATGGCGAACGAGCCCGGCTTGGCCAAGCGCTTCTCCATCACGCTGCCGTGGTAATTGGTGCAAGCGCGCTTGGCCAAGCGGAGAAGGGTGTTGTCCTCTTTTTTGTTTCCATTGGATTTTAGAAACGAGGCGACGGCATCAAAAAAAGAGTCGGACGCCTTGAATGCGCCATCCATGATCCCGCGCCACACGCGATCAGGTTGAGCGATCAACTTAGCCGCCTGTGACAGGTAACGTGGCGTTTCCTTGAGGAGATTTCGGATGTTTTTCGCCGCCCGCTTGGGTTCGGTCTCGCCACGTTGCATTTCACGTAGGAGAAAATCGAACACCTCGTCGAGCCCGTGCGGATTCAATGTGTGACGGCCCCTCTCGAAATCTTCGCACTCGCGGAGGAGTCGTGCACGGAAAGCCAGACGGTCGAGATTTTGTTCGTTGGAAAGGGCGGAAGGGGCGATTGTGTCGAGTTTGGCCAAGGCGGCTTGTCGTGCTCGGTACTGCCGGCGAAGTGCCGGGAGGGTTGCTGTGTTGAACCGGCCCTCGCCCGAAGTGAGGCCTACGTAGGTGGCGTCTGCAGGGTGGTTGGCGTAAAATGTGCCGAAGTAATCGTTGAGCAGTTGGTCGAACGCGATGGAGTCTGATTTCATGCAGGAAGGATTTTATCCGGTTGCGAGAGGGAGGCCAACGCAATCTGCATCACAGGAATTGTCTGCGATACTGTAGCGGGGTCATCCCCATGGTTTTCTTGAATTGTACCGTGAATGAGCTTTGGTCGTAAAACCCAAGGCCAAAGGCGATGTCACCGATCGATTGACCGCTGTTTCCGAGGAGGTCGCACGCTTCGTTGATTCGCAATTTGATGATGTACTGTTGTGGTGACAGGTTGAAGTAGTTTTTAAACTTCCGCTCGAATTGCCGGAGCGAGAGTTGGCAATCCGCGGCGAGATCAGCGATGGGTATTTTTCCGCGAAATTTCTCATGGATCTGATCCAATGCCTTGTTGATGTCCTGATCAACGGGGAACTTTTCACGGTACTGATGGTAATCTTGAATGATCCCCATAATCCCAAGAACCTCGTCGGATGAAGACA
>CAJXAU010000215.1 GCA_913050205.1 uncultured Verrucomicrobiota bacterium | reverse complement strand
AAAAAGGGAGACCCCACCGTACTTATTGGCAGTGGAACTTGGAGATCAAAACCAACTGATCAAAACCTGATTAAACTACGAGCGTTGGCGAAGCTGCTGCTCGGGAACGGCATCGAGTCAAAGTTGCTCAATCCCGAAGTCAACACAGACGATCTCACATGGGAAAAACTGCGAGCTGCGCTGGAGAAAAAAACGGAGTCCGAAGCTGCGCAGGAATTTATCGGCGTTGATGAGGATGAAGATGGGTTTGACGCGTGGGACGAAAAGATCACCGGCCACTCAGATCAAGACCCGGATGACACACCGACACAGGAAGAAGTCGATGCCGCTCAGGCGAAGATTGATTCCGGTCTCGAGTAGTCGCCCTTGGCCAAGCGCTTGGCCAAGCTGAGTTACTTGGACTTGGAGAGGACGATGAACCAGGCGGAGTCGCCGGTGGATTTGCCGGCCAACACCATGTAGTGCCCGGTGCGGAGGGTCTGGGTTTTTTGCAACAGCATTTTCCCGCCACTAAACAAGCTGACGGAAATTTTTCCATTCTTCTGATTAGTTACCTTGATGGAGGCGTTTTTGCTGAGCTTGGAGGTCTGAGTTTTGGCGTCCTCGATGGTCAGTTTCTTACTGGAGAGCTGGTAGTAGTGCATCCACTTGAACACCTTGGCCAAGCGTTTGCGGATGGATTCACTGACTTTTTTGCTGCCCTGTTTTTCCTTGCCGGTGCCCAAGACTAGCCGGGCATTGACCGAGATTGAGTCCGCCTGAGCCGATACCCACCCGCCACCGGCGAAGAACAGCAGCGCCAAAAGGAAAGCTAGCCGGTTCAAGTTGTGTCTGCGCAATAACGTCATCGCAAAAGAGGTTTCTAATTCGTTCGCCATGGCTTAATCAAGCCATAGTTCCATGTAGTCCCTCTGAATATCCATCGAGTAATCGAGCCAGACGATGCTCATGGAGTCATCATCAGTGTTGTAGGTCATGACATCGATCTCGTCACTGGACAGTTCCAATTCGTGGTCACCGCTTAGCATGATACCAAGATCCGGTGCGGTGGGCTGCCGGAGAGTGAGCAGCAATACCACGGCTGATACACCGACCAACGGCGCAAGCCAGCGCAACAACCAGCGACTGACTGGTATCGACCTGGAGGTACGCTCTCCAGCACTTTCCTCGCGCTCAATTGCCTGCGAGATTTTGCTCCAGTAAAAGTCGCTGGACTCTGGCAGGGGACGGGGCAACTCGCTGTCAGCGATGAACCCGCGCATTTGCGTGAGCTCAGCATGCAGCTGCTGCAGCTCAGCATCGTTGTCGATACGTTGCCGCAGTTCCTCCGCCTCGCGTCCGGTGAGTTCACCGTCCACCAAGGCCTGAACCTTCAGTTGTATTTCGTTTTCGTTCATTCGATTAATCCGTCCCTTTTCAGCGTTTCGCCAAGGAGTGCCGCCATTTTTTTTCGGGCATAAAACAAGCGGGACATCACAGTCCCGATGGAGGTGCCCATTTTTTCGGCAATCAACTTGTACTCGAGTTGCTCGTATTCGTAGAGCACGAGTACGGTGCGGTGATTGTCTGACAGCTTGGCCATGGCGGCATCGATTCTCTCCCTGAGTTCCTCCCGGTTGAGTCTCTCCATCGGATCGACCTCCTGTAGTTCCATACGGTTTTCGACCGGCCCGGTGGCTTCCTCGATTTCCTCGATGGAATCCATCCGCGCCCGCTTACGTCGTCGCAACTCGTCGAGACACAGGTTGGTCACGATCCGGTTCAGCCAGGTTGGGAAGCTGGCCTCGCCATGGAATTGTGCCAGGCGTTGCCACGCCTTGACCCACGCATTCTGGGAAAGATCGACCGCGAGATCCTCGTTACGCATGATGCTGTAGGCACGCGCGTAAGCCCGGTCGCGGTACCGGGCAACCAGTTCCTCAAACGCTTGCAAATCACCCCCCTTGGCCCAGTCGACCAATTGCGGTTCCTCTGCCGTTGGATAATCTGGCTTAGCCGGCATGTTTCGGACGCCTACCCCACCCGGGGTATTCAAGCGGTGTTACAATTTTCCCTTGGTACTTGGAATTTGGCCTGCGATGCGGGGGTCGTGCTGGCAGGCGAAGTCTGTCGCGCGCGCAAAGGCCTTGAACAAGCCCTCCACGATGTGGTGTGGCTCGTCCCCGTAAAGCAACTCCAAGTGTAGGTTGCAGCGGGCATCGTTGGTGAACGCCTGAAAAAACTCTTTGGCCAGGCCGAACCGAAACACCGACGACATGTCCTGCGACTTGTCGGCATCGGTGATGCCCTTCTGGTGATGTCTGGTCAGGCCGCGCCACGCGAGGTGCGGGCGATTGCTGAAATCGATTACGCAGCGTGTCAGGCACTCATCCATCGGCACGTATGCCTCGCCAGTGAACGGGTTGCGTGGATCAAAGCCGGTGCCGTAGCGCCGCACGCCCTTCTTGTCGCCCAGCGCCTCAATGAACGCTTGGCCAAGCGCGATGCCGCAGTCCTCGACCGTGTGATGATGATCCACCTCGATATCCCCGTTGCAACGGAGATTGAGATCGACCGTGGCGTGCTTGGCGAACAACGTGAGCATGTGGTCGAAGAACGGGATGCCGGTGGCGATCTTCGACTTGCCTTTGCCATCGATGTTGAGGCTGAGCCGGATTTTGGTCTCGCCGGTGTTGCGCTTGATCTGTGCCTTGCGTGGCTGCATCGCCCCGGGAGTGTGCGCTAATTGGCGCGCTTGGCCAAGCGCCACCTCACTGGTCAAGCGAGGCAAGATACCGCTCGGCATCGATCGCCGCCGCACAGCCCTGACCAGCCGCGGTGATTGCCTGTCGGTAGACGTGGTCGGAGCAGTCGCCCGCCACGTACACGCCGGTCACGTTTGTTTCCTGCCCGCGCTGGGGCAGAATGTAGCCGGCATCATCCATGTCGATGACACCCTTGAATAGCTGCGTGTTGGGCACGTGCCCGATCGCAATGAACAACCCTGCGCAGTCGATCGTGCTCTCCTCGTTGGTCTGGTTATTGCGCACCTTCACGCCGGTCACTTTGTCCTGCTCGATATCCATCACCTCGATGACCTCCGAGTGCCAGACCGGTTCAATCTTGTCGTTGGCCAACGTCCGTTCGGCCATGATCTTCGAAGCCCGCAACTCATCGCGCCTGTGCACAAGGTAGACCTTGGAGGCGAACCGGGTGAGATACGTGGCCTCCTCACAGGCGGAGTCGCCGCCGCCGACCACCACGAGCGGCTGATCGCGAAACATTGGCAGTGCGCCGTCGCAGGTCGCACAGTAGGTGACCCCTTTTTTCTCCAGCTTGGCCTCGCTCTCCAGCCCAAGGTGACGATGCCCTGCACCGCTGGCAATGATCACCGTCTGCGTCTCAACCTCTTTGCCATCGACTGTAAGCTTGAGCGGTTGGCCACTGAAATCGATCGCCTCGACCGTGCTGCCAAACTGAATCTTCGCCCCAAACCGCTCGGCCTGTTGCTGCATCTCCACCATCAACTCCGTGCCGTCGATGCCCTTCGAGAAACCGGGGAAATTCTCCACGATACTCGTCGTGGTGAGCAGGCCGCCGGGCATGGCGCCGGTGAGCACCAACGGTTCAAGGTTGGCGCGGGCGGTGTAAATTGCGGAAGTCAGTCCGGCACAGCCAGACCCGATGATGACCACTTTCTCCATACAGGCGACGGACGGTAAAAGCGCAGCGACGCGAAGGCAAGCCAAGCGCTTGGCCAAGGGCAACTGAAAGCCCCTCTCTTTTTTACAGCCCGATGACTCGCTTGACGGCGTCCAACTCAGGCGCAACCACGGTAGGCTCAACACCGGCGACGCTGATGGCGTTGTCCGGATCCTTGAGGCCGTGGCCGGTGAGGGTTGCGACGATCCGGCTGCCGGCAGGAATCCTGCCATCACGCACGCAGTGGATCAGCCCGGCCAACGGCGCCGCGCTGGCCGGCTCGGCAAATACGCCCTCGGTACGGGCGGCGAGCTTGTATGCGGACAGTATCTCCTCGTCCGTCACCTTGTCGATGTGGCCGTTGGATTCCTTCAACGCATTCATGGCGCCGTCCCAACTCGCTGGGTTGCCGATGCGAATGGCCGTGGCCACGGTCTGTGGATTCTCAACCGGGGCACCCTCAACCAGCGGCGCGGCGTTGGCTGCCTGAAACCCGAACATACGCGGGGTGGCATCCGCCCTCCCGGCAGCGTGATACTCCCTGTATCCGCGCCAGTAGGCGGTGATGTTGCCGGCATTGCCGACCGGCAGAAAATGAAAGTCCGGCGCTTGGCCAAGCTGGTCGACAACCTCGAACGACGCCGTCTTTTGGCCTTCGATCCGCACCGGATTGATGCTGTTGA
>CAJXAU010000214.1 GCA_913050205.1 uncultured Verrucomicrobiota bacterium | reverse complement strand
GGCTGCCCGCCGGCGTTGGCCCGGTTGTTGGCAGACGCGCCGGGTGTCAGTGAGGTGGCCACCGGCCATGCTGGTTCGGTTACGTACCATTGTCATCAGGCGATGTTCAGCCTGCCCCGTCTGCTTGGCACCACGCTCGATTCAATTCCCGGGCCGGCTCCGTACCTGAAAGCCCGATCCCAACCAGGGCTAGAGTTGCCCCAGACAAACGGCCTGCTCCGGGTTGGTTTGGTCTGGCAGGGGTCAGGGAGTCAGAGTCCAGATCGGCGGTCTGTGCCATTCGAGTTGTTAAAACCGTTGTTGGAGCAGGAAAAAGCGCTGTTTTTCTCACTACAACTGGGGGATGCGGCCCACGATCCCGGGCGGGCCGGTGTGGAGGAGCAGATCGCGGATTTGTCGCCGTTGATGGACGATTTTGCCTCAACGGCCACGCTGTTGGAGCAGTTGGATCTGGTCATCACGATCGACACCGCTGTGGCCCACTTGGCCGGTGCGCTTGGCATCCCGACCTGGATGCTGCTCTCGGCAACGCCGGATTGGCGCTGGCTGCTGGGGCGATCCGATAGCCCCTGGTACCCCTCCATGCGACTGTTCCGCCAGGCCAAGCCGGGAGACTGGTCGGAGCCTCTGGCCGAGCTGCGCAAGGAGCTGGGCCGGACGATCTAGCGCTTGGCCAAGCGCACTCTCGACAGCCATTCGCTTGGCACGCATTATCCGCGCCGCAATGGCAGAACCGGAAATCAAAACCAAGGTCGTCGGTAGTTATCCGATCCCGTCTTGGCTCAGTACCAGTCCATCCACCCCCACGCTGCGAGACGCGATCATGGTCGTACTCAAGACGCAGGAATTGGCCGGAATAGACCTGATCTCAGATGGCGAACTGTCCCGCTTCGACGTTAGCCATCCCGAGACGAATGGTATGATTGATTATTTCATTCGGCCGATGGGGGGCATCTCATCGACCATCACCCGGGAGGACTTGGCCAAGTTCGCCGCCGAGCAGCGGATGGGTTTCCGCACCCAGCCGGCCGGGGTGGTGGAGAGTGCCGTCACGGAGGGGACTCTGAATCTCCCGCGTGACTGGCAGTTTTTCAAGGGGCTCAGCTCGGCCAACACGATGTTCACCTTCACGGCGCCGTACATGTTGTCGCGCACATTGATCGACCGCCACTACGGTGGGGATATCCGGCAGTTGACGATGGACATCGCGGAGGTGCTGCGCAAACAGGTTGAGTCGATCGACGCGCCGGTGATCCAAATGGACGAGGCTCACCTCACCGGCCACGCGGAGGATGCCGAGTGGGCGCACGAGCCATTCAACCACGCACTCAGCGGCATCCGAGGCGAGAAGTCGTTGCACCTTTGTTTCGGTAATTACGGAGGCCAATCGATACAGAAAGGCTTCTGGAAAGACCTTATGCCGTTTCTCAATAAACTGAACGTGGATCACCTTGTGCTTGAGTTCGCACGCCGGGGATACGACGAACTGGATGCCTTCAAGGGGCTCAAGCCGGAGATAAAACTCGGCGTTGGCGTGGTCGATATTAAGGACAACGAGGTGGAGTCAGCAGACGTCATCGCAGCCCGGATTGAGAATGCCGTAAACGTACTTGGCATTGAGCGCATCAAGTGGGTTCACCCCGATTGCGGATTTTGGATGCTACCCCGAAGCGTTGCCGACCGAAAGATGGCGGCACTCGTCGCCGGGCGTGATGCCTACCTCGGACGAAAATGAGCGTAACTCCCTTGTATTCCAAGCGATAACAGCTTGAAAACGCCCTAAAATCAACTTTTATCCACTCAGTCTGATTTTGAAAAAAGGGATGTTTTTCACTTTAAAAACGCTTTTTTTGGCGCGGTGTTGGAAAGTTTCTCACCAGTTATTCACAATTTAGCACCATGGGACAAATTGTCTCAGTTTTGCGTGTTGACAAAGCGTGGGGTCGCCCTTAGTTTCCCGGCCTGCCGACGGCCAGAGGGGCGTTTAGCCCGGTCGATTGGTAAAGAAATAAGAAAGGAAGTGAGCCACTTTTGACGGAAATACGTATCAGAAAAGGGGAAACCTTGGACAAGGCATTACGCCGGCTGAAGAAGCGTCTCGATCGCGAGAATGTGATCAAGGACGCACGTAATAATCGCTACTACGAGAAGCCGAGCGTGCGCAAGCGTCGTAAGATGAAGGTTGCCAAGTTCTCCCAGATGCTGAGAACGCGCTACGCGAACAACAACTAGTGTAAATCAATTTGTTGGCCGGAAGTTGCCTACTTGGGTGGCTTCCGGCTATTTTTTTGGACATGTATTCATTTTCCACCTGCTGGAATTCCCATCGCCATACCGATGGCCGCGCGATGCTCGAGGAGATCCGCGACCTGGGTTTCGAGTATGCCGAGCTCAGTCACGGGATCCGGCTCAGCCTGGTGCCGGGAATCATCGACGCGCACAAGGCGGGTGTGATCAAGATTTCCACGTTGCACAACTTTTGTCCGTTGCCGATCGGGTGCAAACACGCCAACCCAAACGTGTTCAAGTTTTCCTCTACGAATGTTCGCGAGAGAGAAAACGCCTACAAGCACACGATGAAAACCATCGAGATGGCCGACCAGTTAGGGGCAAAACTGATCGTGCTGCACATGGGCGAGATCGACATGCGGAACTACACCGACAAGTTGATCGACCTGCTCGAAGCTGGAAAGCAGGACACACCCAAGTACCAAAAGCTTTGCCAGAAGGCGGAACTGAAACGCGAGAAGGCCAAGGTCAAGTATTGTGAACTCGCCTACGAGATGCTTGAGCGGATCACCGAGCAGGCCTCCATGCGCGGCATCAAACTGGGAATCGAGATTCGCGAGGATCTCGAGGAGATCCCGATTGACACGGACTGGGATTTTTTCTTTCAACGTTTCGACGACCCCACTGTGTGCTACTGGCACGACATCGGGCATGCGCAGATCAAGGAGAATCTCGGTTTCATACATCACCGTTTGCATCTGGAATCGATGGCTCCGCATCTTGGCGGTTTTCATTTGCACGACGTGGAGTTCCCGGCGCGCGACCACCGTCCGCCGGGGCGGGGAATGATCGACTACGAGGGCCTCAAGCACATCGTGAAACCGGAACACATCAAGGTTTTCGAGCTAAGCCCGAGCCTCAAGCCGGACGCCGCGAGGGAGGGTGTGGCGCACCTGAAATCTATTTGGGGCGAGTAGTGGCCTCCAAGTCAAAGGCACTGATATTCACGCTGAAACTGGCGGTTTGCGTCGTTTTAGTAACGTGGATTCTGCACGCCATCTTTGCGGGGGAGGCGGAGATTGCCCTCAAAAATCAGGGCCGAAACTGGGCCGACCTCACGCTGGCCGAGCAGGTCAGGGAAAGCTGGGCCATCGGTCCGTCCAGCCTGTGGAAGACCATCTCCGGAGTAAACATAGGCTGGCTGCTGGCCTCGCTGGTTTTCATGGGGGCAACCATCCTGATCGGGGTCATCCGTTGGCGAATCGTCCTCGACGTGCAGGGCCTTCGCCTTTCGTTTGGCCGCGCGGCGGGCATTTCGCTGGTGGCCCATTTTTTCAATTCCTTCCTGCTCGGATCAACCGGGGGTGACTTGCTCAAGGCCTACTTTGCCGCCGGCGAAACATCCCAACGCAAAGCCGAGGCGGTGACGACCGTGGTTGTGGACCGGCTGCTTGGCCTGTTTGCGATGCTGCTCTTTTGCTCGGTGATGGCGCTGCTGAACTGGAACGTCGTGATGAGTCAGCAACGCTTCATGGCGGTAATGCTGGTGGTGTTGGGGATGCTATTCCTGAGCGGACTGATCGTGGTACTTTCATTCTGGGGCGGCCCGACCAAGCCACGCCTCAAATTCGAGGCGCTGTTGGCCAGACTGCCCAGAGGCGACGCGCTGGTGCGCTGCATCGAGGCCTGCCGGGCGTTTGGCGAGAACCCCGGTTTTCTTCCTCGGGTGCTTGGCTGGTCGATGCTGTTGAGCTTGGCCTGTGTGTTGCAAATCGTCGCGCTTGGCTGGGGACTTGGTCTGGAGATGGGCCGGCATTTACCGGTGCTGATGCTGATCGTCCCGGCGATCATCTGCATCAGTGCCCTGCCGATCACGCCAAGCGGAATCGGTGTCCGGGAAAACCTTTATGTTTGGCTACTCTCGGCCACGGCGATCGGCATCGAGAACACGCAGGCATTGACTCTCTCGATCCTCGCCTTCGCGGGCAGCCTGTTGTGGAGCTTGGTCGGTGGTGCGGTGTACCTGTTTTTCCGCAGCCGCATCAGTCTCGACCGCTGAGGCAGCGCTTGGCCAAGCGCTTGGCTCACATCGCCTTCAGCAGTCTCTTCAATTCTCCGAGTCGACCGTCCGGGGTG
>CAJXAU010000213.1 GCA_913050205.1 uncultured Verrucomicrobiota bacterium | reverse complement strand
CCCGCTCCATCGCGAACCGAGTCTGGGCCAACTT
Source organism: uncultured Verrucomicrobiota bacterium (assembly GCA_913050205.1). Lineage (GTDB taxonomy): Bacteria > Verrucomicrobiota > Verrucomicrobiia > Limisphaerales > UBA1096 > UBA1096. The sequence continues at coordinate 4,350 of CAJXAU010000213.1, read as the reverse complement.
TTTCGGGCGCGGCATCGTGGAGCCGGTCGACGATCTGCGCGTCTCCAACCCGGCCTCCAACGAGCCGTTGCTTGAGGCGATCTCGGCGCACCTTGTCGAGAATCGCTACGACCTCAAGGCACTCATGAGGCTCATATTGCAGAGCGAAACCTACCAGCGCACCAGCGCACCGCTCCCGGAAAACATGGAGGATCAAAAATATTACTCACGTTACTACCCTCGCCGATTGATGGCGGAAGTACTGCAGGACGCCATCACCTCGGTCACCCGCATTTCGCCCAAATACGACAAGATCACACTCGCTGACGGCAGCACGCAGGGAACGAACTTTTACCGAGACGGAACGCGCGCGCTGCAACTGTTCGACTCTGCGGTGACGTCCTATTTTCTCAAAACCTTTGGACGAAATGAGCGCGAAATCACCTGCGAATGCGAACGCTCCAACAAACCCAGTATGGTGCAGGTGCTTCATCTCTCCAACGGTGACACGCTCAACAAAAACCTCCGCAATGATCAAAGCTGTGTGAACGTTTTGATCCCCCAGAGTGACGAGGAGATCATCGAGGAAACCTATCTGCTCTGTCTTTCCCGGCTGCCAAGCGATGGCGAACGAAAGCGACTTTCCGCGATGTTTGATGCCACTCCCAAGACGGAACGCCGGGCCGCCATCGAGGATTTGTTTTGGGCACTGATGACCAGCCGCGAATTCCTGTTCCAACACTGAGCCATGAAATTCCTGAACACGCTTTTACTCTCCGCACTTGCTGTCTCCGTGTCTGGCGAGACGGTTGATTTTCATCGGGACATCGCGCCCATCCTTCGCGAGTACTGCGTCGGCTGCCACAACAACGACGACCTTGACGGCGAACTTTCCGTAGAGACATTTAAACTGCTGATGAAAGGCGGCGAAAACGGAACGCCCATCAAGCCCGGCGACCGAACTGGCTCGCTGTTGGCCAAGGTTCTCACCAAGCGGGCCAAGCCATACATGCCTCCCCGCCGGGAACCGCAACTCTCCCCCGCACAGGTGGACACGCTCCTGCGCTGGATCGATCAAGGGGCAAAATCACCTGATAACGACCAGTCGATCCTGGCCAACCTAACGGTTCCCGAAGTTGAACCCGCCGACGATGCACTCAGCCCTGTCACAGCAATGGCGCTCAGCAAAAATGGAGAATTGGCGATCGGACGATTTGGCAGAGTGCAGATAGGCGATCGGACATTTAGCGGCATCACCGGCAAAGTGAATGCCATCGCGATTTCGCCGGACAACAAAACATTGGCCGTAGCCGGAGGCACTCCGGGGCTCAACGGAGTCGCCACGCTGTTCGACCTTGAGTCCGGCAAAAAACTCCGCGATCTGACTGGGCACCGCGATGCCCTTTACGGTATCGCCTTCTCCCCGGACGGTAGCCAGTTGAGCACAGCCGGGTACGACCGAGTCATCCAACTTTGGAATCCTGAATCAGGCGAACGGCTCCGCACGCTAAAGGGGCATAACGGAGCCGTTTACGGCATCGCGTTTAGCCCGGATGGACGCATCCTTGCCAGCGCCGGTGGAGACTCATCCGTCAAACTCTGGAACACCGCCGACGGCCAAAGGCTGGACACGTTTGGCCAGCCGACCGGCGAACAATTTCTCACCGCCTTTACACCCGACAGCCGGTTTGTAATCGCCGGCGGTGCGGACAAACAGATTCGCCTTTGGCGCTGGGTCAGTGGCGACAAAGCGGGGATCAACCCGCTCGAAAGGGTGCGGTTCGCGCACGAGGATGAGATTACCGATCTCGCGATCGATCCAAGTGGCACGCGTCTGGCCACGGCCTCCGCCGACCGGACGGTCAAGATATGGTCACTCCCCTCGCTCGAGCCGCTGCAAACGATCGGTGGCCAAACGGACGTGGCCTCGGCTCTTGTGTTCAGCGTGGATGGCCAAGCGCTGCATGTCGGCCGATTGGACGGCTCGACTGAAAAAATCGCTCTCCGCTTGGCCAAGCGAACCGACTCTCTAGCAAAGGGGGATGCCAAGGCCAAGGCGATCGAGCCAAGCGAAACCAAGCCGGTTGAATTGACCGAGAAGGAACCGAACAACCTCCCGGCCGAAGCAACACCGATCACCCTTCCTGCTGTTGTGACCGGGATTATTCATGACAAACAAGGCCTCGATTCCGACCTGTTTCGTTTTCAAGCCAAGGCAGGCGAGGAGTGGGTGCTCGAGACCAACGCCGCCCGCAGCAAGTCGCCCATCGACACAAAACTCGAAGTGCTCGATGCCGATGGCAATCCGATCGAACGTGTCCGCCTCAAGGCTGTCCGCGAAAGCTGGCTGACATTTCGCGGCAAGGACTCCAACACCTCCAACGATTTTCGTCTGTTCAAGTGGGATGAGATGACGCTCAACCAACTGCTCTATGTGAATGGCGAGGTTGTGAAACTCTGGCTCTACCCGCGTGGACCGGACAGCGGCTATATCGTCTACCCCGGCAGTGGCAATCGGCACGGTTACTTCGACACCACGCCGCTCGCGCATCCGCTTGGCCAACCGGCCTACATCGTCGAACCCTTGGCCAAGGGCGAACCAGAGATCGCCAACGGTCTGCCGACTTTCCCGGTCTATTACCAAAACGACGACGAAAGCCAGCGACGACTGGGACGCGACTCCAAACTCACCTTCACTGCTCCGGCGGATGGCGAGTATTTGGCAAGGGTCAGCGATGTGCGCGGATTTCAGGGCAGCGACTTCAAGTACACACTCACCGTCCGACCGCGTCAGCCGGACTTCAAGGTCAGCATTGGCGGCTTTTCTGACGGCGTCCCCAAAGGAAGTGGCCGTGAGTTTAATTTCAGTGTCGAGCGCAGGGACAACTTCAACGGTGCAATCCGGCTGGACATCAGCGACGCCCCCGCTGGTTTTCACATCAGCACTCCCATCATTATCGAAGCGGAGCAACAGCGGGCGTTTGGCTCAATCCATGCCGATGCCGACGCCGCCATGCCGGAGAGAGACTTCGTGACCGTCACTGCCACGGCGACGGTTCGCGGCGTAACGGTCACCCGTGAAGTCGGTAAACTCACCAATATCAAGCCTCTTGGAAAACCAAAATTGCTCGTGAAGGTGACCAGCAACACCACCGGCGCCGTCGAGACGGGAACATTTGCCGAACCGCTGGAATTTACCATCGCCCCCGGCGAAACCATTTCGGCGCGGGTGAAGGTGGAGCGGAACGGATTCAACGGGCGGATTCAGCTGGGCAGCCATGATGCCGGACGCAACCTCCCTCACGGCGTGTACGTGGACAACATTGGCCTGAACGGACTGCTAATCGTCGAAGGCCAAACCGAACGCGAATTCTTCATTACCGCCGATCATTGGGTACCTGAAACCACAGCCCGCTTCCACATCAAGGCCAGCCCCGAAAAAGGCATCGCCTCGAACCCGCTGATCATCCACGTCAAAAATAAATAACCCCGCTTGGCCAAGCGCTTGGCAAAGGTGTTTTCGTTTGGCTTACGCCTTCGTGAACACCTCGCGGGCGCCGGTGTGTTTGCTGTCGGCAAAGGTTTCCTCTTCCACGCCGAGGCTGTGGAGGATGCTGAGGAAAACGTCGGACATTTGGGTGTCGCCGTTGCGCCAGTATTGGCCGTGCTTGAGGCCCATGTTGGCGCCGCCGGCGACGAGGGTGGGCAGGTTTTCCGGCAGGTGCGTGGTGCTGGCGCCGGAGCCATAGAGCACGATGGTGTTGTCGAGCACGTTACCCTGATTTTCCTTGTAGCCTTGCAGGCGCTTAAAGAAATGCACAAGTTGCTCGGTGAGAAACTGGTCGTACTTGGCGAATTGCAGCTGGCCGTCCTTGTCCTGCGCGTGCGACAGGCTGTGGTGGGTACGCTTGATGCCGAGCTTGATGGGGAAGGTGTCGCTGATGCCCATGCCGTCCTCGCGGTTGAGCATGAAGGCGATGCTGCGGGTGATGTCCGCATCAAACGCCAGCGCGATGAGGTCGAACATGGTGCGGTAATACTCGCCGGGATCGCCCTCGGAATGCGCGTCGAGCTTGAGGTGCGAGTGGTCCTGTTTCTTGAGCGGAATATCGATCCATTTCTCGGACGCGACGAGGCGTTCCTCCACCTCATTGAGCGAGGTGAGATACTGATCCATCTTTTCGCGATCGGATTTGCCGAGGCTTTGGTTGAGCGATTTGGCCTGCTCGAGCACAGCATCGACCAGCTTGATGCGGCGCTTGAGGTTTTTGCGCTGGGCCTCCATCGACGCGCGGTCAGCGCGGAAGAGGCGGTTGAAAATCTGGCGCGGATTATTCTCCGCTGGGATCGGCTTGCCGGTGGCGCTGTAGG
>CAJXAU010000212.1 GCA_913050205.1 uncultured Verrucomicrobiota bacterium | reverse complement strand
GTTGTGCCCCCAAAGGCGTGAAGGTTCGAGTCCTTTCGAGTGCACCATTTTTCTTCTCTTCTGGGCATGCTTCATAGGCAGGTGCCAAACCTGAGTTCCACTCGTTCCCCCAGTTCCAGCAGCCAAGTGCGTACCCCGATCACCGTTTTTTCGGAGTCGGCGCAGGCTTCGATGTCGTTCAAACCGGGTGAAATGCCCTGATCTTGATTGCGGGGTTTTACACTGCCACCTCCTTTTGATTGAGGTTGCCTGTCCACTCGGCGAGCAGTTCATCGCGACGTTGCCGGGCGGTTTCAATGTCTCGCGTGTGCAGCGGGAAACGCTTTCGCTCGGCGGTGAAGTCGGGATAATGGACCGTGAGATGGCACCACCACTTGCCGTTGTTATTCCAGAGATGATGATTCGCATTCTTCCGGTTGATACGAACCGACAGTTCGGATTGATTCATAATGTGCTTTCCTTTCAAAGCACATCAGGTTGAGGGAAACAAAAAAGCCACCAACCGCAACAGGGTGGTGGCAAATCCCACGGAGATATTCTGTTCAGGGCGGAACACCGCCCCGCACATCGATCAAAAGCAGCGGGCTTTCGATCAAGGCACCTTAGCTTCTCCTAGCCAGGTTGCCGCACCCTCACGGGCACTCCTGATGCACTGCGACAATTTACCCGCGCTTGGCCAAGCGCTCAAGCGGGAAGAGTGTCATAAAACCAACCCCTCTTGGCCAAGTGGGGTTTCCATGATCCAGAGCAGGGTGCCGCTGGGGGTGCGGTCGTGAAACGGGAGTAGGTCTGCGGCGGCCATGTGCAGGCAGCCGCGAGAGGCCGGTTGGCCGATCTCGGTTTCGTCACCCACACCGTGGATGTACACGTACCGGGCATGGGTATCGACGTTTCCACCTTGGTTCAACCCCGGCTCGAGCCCTTCCAACCAAAGGATGCGGTGTGCGATGGCGGCGTTCGGATCATCTTCCACTGTGCCGGTTACCTGCCGGCCTACAAACACCATCCCCGCCGGGAGGTCGTCCCCGAATTTCTCCGCGATGCGGTGCAGGCCAAGCGGGGTTTTCTCCGATCCTTCCGCTTGGCCAACGCCGTTGCGTGAGGTGGAAATAATAATGCGGCGTTCCTCGACAAACTCCCATCCGGTGACCTGCCGCAACTCGGCCAGGCGTTGGTCGGCCACGCTGGCGATGAGGAGTCTTGGCGTCGGGTCGATGCCGTGCCGATTGCACGATTCGCGGATTGGCTGGAGTAGCCCTGGGTTCATTCAAGTGACTTGAACAATACCTTCGAGTTGCGGCCACTCGAGGTGGCGGCGATTCGTCTTGGCTCAGGCAGTTCCGACAAATCGCCCTCGGTAAACCCGGCCCGGGACTGGAACCATTTGAATGTCTGTGTCGAGAGGATGAACAGTCGGGTCAGGCCGTGGTCACGTCCGAGTTTCTCGGCGTACTCGACCAGTCGACGGCCAATGCCCTGATTTTCGTGGGCGGGACTCACGCAAACCGAACCGATTTCGCCTGTGTCCTCGTCCGGGTATAGCGTAAGCGAAAAACAGCCGACCGGGTTTCCATCAATCTCGAAAAGGTGATACTCCGCGATGTTGGCTTCGACCTCGGCAAGGCTGCGATCCGCCAACTCCTCGGCTTCCACCGCGTTCTTGGTTAGCGCGAGGATACTGCTGAGATCGTGCCGGCGCGCCGGGCGTATCTGCCGGTATTCGTTGGCATAAACGAGTGTGCCAATGCCGGTGTTTGAAAACACCTCAGCCAACAAACCTTCGTGAACGCTTCCGTTGATGAGGTGCACTCGCGGGATGCCACCGCGGCAAGCAGCGGCGGAGTTGCGTGCCTTGGCCAATTGCTCCGGTAAAAGACTGCCCGGTTCGTGGTTGAGAATTTGATCAAGGTCGCCATTGGGAATCTGCCGAATCAAGTCGCCGTCTCGGATCAGGCCGTCTCGGGTGGTCACGTAAATCAGCTTGGTGGCCTTGAGTCGGACGGCGACTCCGCGGGCGAGGTCGTCTGAATTCACGCGGTAGGTGTTCCCCTCGCGGTCGAAACCAAGCGGCGGAATGACGGGTATGTTGCCCTGTGCCAGCAACCCCTCGAGATGGCCAAGATCGATCCGCTCTGCCTTGCCCGCATACCAGTAATCGGTACCGTCGATGATGCCGCGTGGATGGGCGGTCACCGCATTGGTCGAGACGCCGCGCAATCCATTGGCCGTGAAGCCCTCGAGGATTTCATGGGTCAACCGGTTGGCCGCGGTAAGTGCCAGTTCGAGCGTGAGTTCGTTGACTGGCTCGGTACCGTCAAGGTCGGACGGCTCCACCCCACGCTCGGCTGCCAGTGCGGCAATCTGGCTGGCCGCCCCGTGCACCAGCACCACGCGGATGTTGAGCGAGCGCAGCACGGCAAAGTCGAGCAGCAGGTTGGCAAAATTCTCATCGCTGACAATCGCCCCATCGATGCTGATCACAAATATCCGGTCCCGAAACTTCGGAATGTACTGCAGAATCCCCCTGAGATCGGTCGGCTTCACGTTTCTCCTTCGGCGCTTGGCCAAGCGACCGCGCCTCGACAAATAAGAAAAGCGATTTCCCGCCGGTTCAAACTATTTCTGCTGGATAACCAGTGCTGCCGATTCCGCCGGCTTGGCCTCCGACTTGAGCGGGAGGATCTTTGAGAAGATGAGCGTCTGCGCCAGGCCAAGCACGGAGATGGCGGTCAGCAGGACACTCCAAGTCTTGAGCGTCTCCTTCTCGGTGAAGCCACTTAGCCGCTGCACCACCCAGAAGCCGCTATCGTTCATCCACGACAGCGTGATGGAGCCAAAACCGATCGCCAGAAAAATGTACAACGGATGATAGGCCAAGCCACTGCCGTCTCCGATGACGGCGCTCATCAAGCCGACGCCTGTTATCATTGAGACTGTGGCTGATCCCTGTGCGATCCGCACCACCGCCGTCGCCCCCCAAGCCAATAGAATGTAAGATAAATCGAATTTGTCGGCTAGAGCTCCAATCGTTTCTCCAACCCCGGCGAGACGAATCATTCCCCCAAACGCCCCACCGGCTCCGGTGATTAGGATGATGATTCCGGCAGTTTGAAGCGGTTCCTGTAGCGCCTTGGAGATGGTCGACATTACACCTTCTTCGTTAATCCTGCTCTCGCGAATCATTTGCGAAGCGAGCGTATACACCGCAATAATCGCAGCGCCTAACATGGCAATGTTGGGTGCCCCGAAGAATTGCAGGTAAGGAAACCACCCGGGTTTTGAGCCATCCCCGAAAACCAATTTCAGGATGGAAACCAGTGAGATCAAAACGACAGGCAAGGCAATCGGCAACGCTGAAAGCAGGAGATTCGGAAGTTCAGAATTCTTTTTATTAAGAATGCTATTCAGTTCGCTCGTCGAAGTACCCGGTGCTTCACGCATGGGAAGGTTAAACTTGGCATCAAAGCGCTTGGCCATGAATAAAACCAAGACCGCTGGCAGAATGCTTGAGGCCAGCCCCGCCATCATCGCCACGCCGGTGTCCAAGCCCAGGCCGCCGGCGATCATCAGTGGCCCCGGAGTGGGGGGAACCATTGAGTGTGTGATGGCTCCGGCTCCCGCCATTGCGATCACGTACAGCGTGTAGCATTTCCCAGTCCTCAAGCTGAGCGCGCGGGCCAACGGAATTAGCAGGAAAAAAACCGTGTCGAAAAAAACGGGGATGGAGAGCAAAAACCCGCTTAACAGAAGAACAACCCCTGCGCGTTGTTCCCCACAAACGCTCATCAGTGCACGCACGACCCGGTCTGCCGCACCGCTACCCAGCATGCACGTACCAATGATCGCCGCCAACGCGATGATCAGACACAACCCGCCGGCGGTGTCGCCGAACCCTCTCAACGACCACGTGACCGTGTTCGACAGCTTGCTTCCATTCCCGAGTTTATCTCGATGGCGAATCGAAATAGGCACTTCGTTCTCATCCGCCGCCGACACAACAGCCGAAACTTCCGGCGCATCAGCAGGAATGGGGGTTACCAAATGCAGTGTCAGAAATAGATTCTTGTCGTATTTCTTTTTCAGTTCCTTGACCTTTTCATCGATCTTGTCGGCCTCCAGAACAGTTCCGTTATGGTGAATGGTGGTTGCGGCGTTTTCCTCGTTTTTGGAAAAAGAGATCGTCTGGATATCGACCCGTGCCTTGAAGATGCCGATGTTCTCAGTCGTGGCATCCGGCAAATCCTTTGAAAGCAGTCCGGCAATGAACGCAGACAGGATCAACGCCAAAAACGGGTGGATCCGCAGCTTGACGATGGAGACGACGATGAAAACAACACAGATCGCCAGGATACCCAGCGGCCAGTATGAGACGGAGTCAGCGGCTTGTGCCAAAAG
>CAJXAU010000211.1 GCA_913050205.1 uncultured Verrucomicrobiota bacterium | reverse complement strand
ACGAATCGATCTTGTTGCCCCCCACCGAGGGGGCCTTGGGTCGCTTGATGGGCTGAAACGACCAATGCTCCGCGCCCACGGCAGCCGGCGAAATCCCATTGAACAGAACACCCAGTGTGAGTGCTAGGATTTGTTGTTTAAAAGTCATATTGAATTGACCCCCTTGGGAAGAGGCTGTCATCGGCCGACTTTGACCATCGTTTTTTTCGTCTGGTTTCCAAGAATATCAAAACAGAGCAACTCAACCTCAAGCGAGGTATCGACAGAATCCGCAGGCAGGCGGATCTCCGCAGACCGACCGTGCGGTTTCACCTCCGATGAAGCTGCAACGATATTCCCCGCCCCGCTCAGAACCCTAACCCGGTATTCGAACAGCGGTAGAGTTTGATTATCGACAGTCCAATTCACGGTCAAATTGCGCTTGGCCAAGCGCGCCTCAACCTTGGCCAAGCGGAGCGGCTTGTAGGCCGGCTTGGTTTCGATGCGCTTGATCGAGTGACGCGAAGGATTCTTCACGCTTGGCTTTGTGCTGTTTCCGCCTGCTGTCATGAAATAAAACTCACCGGTTTCATCCTTGGCCACTCCGCCGTCCCAATTGGTCTTGAAATTGAACGATCGTTTACCCGGCTCCAAGTCCCAGTAGTTTACAGAATATCGGCCGGCCTGAAACGCGTACCATTCGCCACTCAACTTTCGTTTCCAGCCTCCTTTCAAGTTTGTGGTTCTGAGATTCTTCCCGGTCTCCAACCAGTCCTCGATAAACGCATCCGTTCCTCCCTTGAAAAAAGCGTTCTTCGCCGCAACATCCATCGTCACCAAATGAGTCCAGCGCCCGGTTTTCCCGGATCTCGCCCAGAACCCGTAAAAGGTGTGATCGGCAACAGCCCAGCTTCTCGAAACCAGCGTGTACCAGACCTCCGGCTCCCAGCCCAACTCGAAGTTCCACGACTTCAAGCCGGTTCCTTCGCCACCAAATTTTTCCGTGAGAGTCCCCGGCCCGCGATGCACCGCCCGGATCGGAGCCTTGTGAGCCTTGTGATCCCAGATTGAAAAAATGAAATTATTGGCGCGCGGATGCACTTGGATACCCGCGTATCCCGATGCCTCGCCACGCCAGCCAAGCGTCTCGTAGTAGGTGTACATCGCCACCCCCTCCTTCGGCACCCGCACCTCATTAATCAAAATGTCACCCTCGAAATTATCATCAAAAACAAAGTGGGAAGACGGCGCCGCATTCTGCCCGGCTTCCAACGCCGCAGCAGATATAAGGCTGACACAAAAGAGAGTCAGAATTTTTTTAGCTCGTTTCATTTTCTGCAAATAACTCACGCTCAAACGCAGCGACCTCCGGATAACGGGTCTTCCCCCTTAACAACGGCCCAAGCCTTGGTTGCCGGGCATTGTATACCTCAACGGCGTCGGCATCCGCGTAGCGGAGAAACAAAATTCGCCGATCCCGATCAGTTGACAGATTCCCCTCGGACCGATGCAACAAGTGGCAATGAAGCACTGCCGCATCTCCGGCACTCAACTGCACCGGGACAGCATCGGATTCACGATCAACCTCCACACTCAAATCCGCCCCCGCCGCCTTGGCCTCCGTTGACAACCGATCAGACACATCGACCTGACCGGCCTGATGTGAACCGGGCAATACCCAGAGACAGCCGTTCTCAATATCCGCATCATCCAGTGCCGTCAATGTCGAGATCGCTGTCGCTGGATCCAATTGGCCATAACCGTTGTCCTGATGCCAACCGAACGGCTTGATGTTTCCCTTCAACTTGAAAGTCAACTGCGACGTCGCACCCTTGATGTTAGGCCCGACCAAGTGCTCTGCCACACCGACCAGCGGTCCGTCGAAATAATAGTCGCGAACCAAGCGGGATCGATGATGGATGTCAGGCAACAGCGAGTTCTGCAGCCAAGTGGCTTCCGGGTCGAAATCCTCCTTTTCCGCAAACCAAGCGCTCATGCACTCCTCCGTTAGCTTGGCCAAGCGCTCTCCACTCAGGACTCTTTTCAGGACGAGATACCCATCCTCTGTAAAACGCTCAAGTTGTTGGCTCGTTAATTTCAATGCTCAATTTCGTTTCACCTGTTGAGTGGGAACAGGCAACCGAAAGTGGCCGGTGATCTCGTATTGAAACAACCGATCCTCCTCTTTTGTACCGGAGCCGATGTTGTGGATTATCAGCGGCGTATCATCAGTCTTTTTCCGGTCGCTCACGATCATGATGTGAGGCCGCCCCCCCACCCTGCATGTCACCAAATCTCCCGGTTTGTATTCCGGTGGAGAGTCGGTCGGTTTCACCGCGAACCCCTGCCTCTCAAAAAAACGGCGCAGGTTGGGCACACGCCTATGATCAATATTCCTGTCCGTTTTTCTCAGGCCCCAATTCTTGGGATACTCATCAAAAGCGGAACGCATGTCCTCATGAACAAGTTTCTGCAAATCCATTCTCCGTGCCTCCCTCAACGCTCGAATCACCACGTCGGTGCAAACTCCGCGATCCATCGGGACATCCCCACCCGGATAACCCAGACTCACGTAGGAGGGATCATAAACCGTCGTCACCCCGATCTGATCTCTTGCCGCTGAGACAATCGGCGGAACAGGCATCGGCTTAGCGGCAATCGAAACTTCCTTGGGCTTCGATTGAACCGAGTCTGGACTAAATGCGTTTTTCTCACAGCCCACTCCAACAATCGCCGCGACGACGCACGACGCCAACTGAAATACGAAAGCCGGTCGGAATTTGAGGAACTGAAACATCATGAGTTTCGCGCCGGGCTCATTTGAAAATATTTTTCCTAAAGTTCAGCTTGGTCAGGTTTGATTTGACCGGATTGATGTGCCTCCCCTTCAACCGTTCGGTGTTTTTCGCGAGGTCAAACCACTTCGCCGACATGGCCTTGACTCGTTCGGGATGGCGCTTGGCCAAATCGGTCGTTTCGGTTCGATCCGCCTCCATGTCGTACAACTCCCAGCGCCCCAGCTTGGCCGAAACCAGCTTCCACTTGCCCTGCCGCAACGCACGGTCAGTGCCAAAGTGAAAATAGAGTGTCTCATGCCCCTCACGCTGTTCCCCCCGAAGGATGGGTAAAAGACTCCTGCCCATGAGTGGATCCATTTTGCGCTCGCCCACACGCTTAGGATACTCCGCCCCAGCCACGTCGATGAACGTCGCCATAAAATCGATGAGATGCCCCGGTTGATGCGTAATGCTCCCGGCCTTTGCCTTCATCCCTGCAGGCCAATGTGCGATGAGCGGGGAGCTGATGCCTCCCTCGTGTTGGTTCTGCTTGTACAGGCGAAACGGGGTATTGCCCGCGTGCGCCCAACTGGCATCGTAAGTCCAGTAGGATTTCGGATCCCACGGCTTGAGATCAGGTCTGCGTGTACGCTCGAACGGACATGCCCCATTATCCGCACAAAACAAAAACAGTGTATTTTCCCATTCGCCCTTGGCTTTCAAACTGGCGACGATGCGCCCAATCTCAGCATCCATCACCTCCACCATCGCGGCGAACACCTCCATCCGGTCCGCCTCCCACCGCTGTTCCTTGGCACTCAGGCTGTCCCACGCCGGGATGTGTGCCGGCCGAGGGCTCAGCTTGAACTTCTCCGGAATGATCCCGAGCTTGAGCTGCTTGGCGTAGCGAGTTTCGCGTAGGGCATCCCAGCCATCGTCGTATGCGCCGTCCCATTTTTTGACGGCAGCCTCCGGCGCTTGCAGCGGGTAATGCGGTGCGTTGAAGGCAACATATAGCAAAAACGGCTCCTCTTTCGCCGTGGCTTCGTCCAAAAATCTCAACGCAAAATCACCCTTGGCATGAGTCGTGTAAAACGGCCTTCCATTCAATTTCTTCGGAACTGAATACGGCTCACCGTTAAACCGGAATGTATTGTCCCCCGTAAAAAAATTACATGCACCGGACAGGTGCCCCCAGTACCGATCAAAACCAAAATCAGTGGGCTGTTTGTCCAAATGCCATTTACCGACCATCGTCGTGAAGTAGCCCGCTTGGCCAAGCACCTCGGCGATTGTCGCACCCCGGCTCAGCTTTGCTCCACCCGCTTGGTCACAATACAATCCCGTCAACAAACTCACCCGCGAGGAGTGGCACTTGGCCGTGTTGTAAAACTGGGAAAAGCGAAGCCCCTTGCTCGCGAGTGCATCCAAATTCGGTGTGCGAATCTCCGACCCGTAGCAACCCAGATCGGCAAACCCAAGATCGTCCGCCATGACAAGAACGATGTTCGGACGGTCCGCCTTACCCGCCTGTGCGGCCAAACAAACAAAAATGAAACAAAGTAACCGGTTCACCCGGCGAGAATTCCGCAGACACCAGCCACGGTCAACACCCGCTTGGCCAAGCGCTTGGTTTGCTGTGG
>CAJXAU010000210.1 GCA_913050205.1 uncultured Verrucomicrobiota bacterium | reverse complement strand
TGCCAGTCTTTTCGCCCAACGGCGAGCAGCTTTGCTGGACGTCAAACGCCACGGAAGAAAAACAGTCGCAACTGTTCCTTGCCAGATGGAATCACGAGGGGGCGCTGGCTGCGCTTGGCCAAGCGCCCAGGCGCAGGGTGGCCAAGCCGGCCGGTTCGCCCTCGATCACCGAAGCCGACATCAAGCGGCACGTCGCTTTCCTTGCCTCGGACGAGCTAGAGGGCAGGCGTACCGGCAGCAAGGGAATCCGCAAGGCGGCCGACTACGTTCGCAATGAGTTGGCTGCGGCCGGACTGAAGCCGCTTGGCTCCAAGGCTGGGAGTTTTGATCATACATTCGAGTTCACCGGCGGGGTGGAACTGGTCAAAGAAGAGAACCGGATGATTCTGCGGGGTCATACCGGGGAGGATCATACGTTTGAGTTGAACAAGGATTTTCGGCCGCTGGCGTTCTCGGCCAACGGGGAGATCGAGGGCGAGGTGATCTTCGCCGGTTACGGTTTGACCAAGCCGGGCAAGCTTGGAGTTGGCTACAATTCGTACGGCAGCCTAAACGTGAAGGACAAAATCGTGATGGTACTGCGCTATGTGCCGGAGGACATTTCGGTGGAACGCCGCCAGCAACTCAACCGCTACGCCGGCCTGCGCTACAAGGCGCTCATTGCGCGCAATCATGGTGCCAAGGCGCTGCTCGTTGTCACCGGGCCGAACTCTCCAAACGCCGGCAAACTCGCGAACCTGAGCTTTGACACCAGCATGGCCGGTGCCGGCATTCCGGTCATCTCCATCAGCGGGGAGATGGGCAATTCGCTGGTGCAATTTTACGGCAAGTCGTTGAAGCAACTGCAGTCGTCTCTCGACAAGGAGAACCCGCATGCGGTGCACGGGCTGTCCCTGCCGGGGATCGTGCTCAACATCAAGACGCACATCAAACGCATCCGCAAAAAAGACAATAACATCGTCGCCGTGCTGCCACCGGCGGGCCAGTCCTCGGCCGGTTCTACGCCCGAGTACGTCATGCTTGGGGCGCACTACGATCACCTTGGCCGGGGCGAGACCGGTGGATTTCGAATCAAGGGCGAGGAGGGCATGATCCACAACGGCGCAGACGACAACGCCTCCGGGGTGGCGACCTTGCTCGAGATGGCGGCGCAATTGGCCAAGCGCCGCGAGACGCATCCGCAGGAGTTTCAGCGAGGGGTGATCTTCAGCTTTTGGTCCGGCGAAGAACTGGGGCTGATCGGCTCCGCCCGCTACGCCGCCAAGCCGACCGTCGATCTCAAGCAGGTGGTCGCCTACCTGAACTTTGACATGGTTGGGCGGCTGCGGGAAAATAAACTGACGTTGCAGGGCGTGGGCTCATCGGGTGTCTGGAAAAAACTGATCGAGCGTCGAAACGTGCTTGCCGGCTTCGATCTCACCTTACAGCAGGATCCCTATCTGCCGACCGATACCACTTCTTTTTATCCCAAGGGGATCCCGGTGCTGGCTTGGTTTACCGGGAGTCATGAGGAGTACCACCGGCCGGCCGATGACCCGGACACGCTGAACTACGAGGGGATCGAGCGGATCACGCGGTTTGCCAGTAACATGGTCCGCGACCTGACCAAGGGCGGCGAGCGGCCGGACTATTTGAAGGTGGAGAAATCCGACATGGGCGGCAGCCGCGATGCGATCCGGGTCTACCTCGGGACGATCCCGGACTACGCCTCGGAAGATATCAAGGGTGTGCTGCTCTCCGGTGTGCGAGGCGGCGCCCCGGCAGACAAGGCCGGCCTGAAGGCGGGCGACATCATCGTCCACTTTGCCGGCAAAAAGATCACCAACATTTACGACTACACCTACGCACTGGACGCGGTGAAGATCGGTAAACCGGTCGATATCGAGGTGTTGCGAAAGGGCAAACGCATCAAGCTGAAGGTCACCCCAGGCACCCGGCAATAACCTCTATGCCTCTCCCCAGTCGCGGGCGATCGTCTCGATGTAGTTCGGCGGCAGGGCAAAGTGCCGCGCCCCCCGCAGGATACCGGTGAGGTAATCCGGGTGTGGCCGACCGTGTTCACAAATCGGGTCGATGTAAACCAGCGCCTCCAGCGGTTGCCCCTGATGCTGAACTGTCAGGGTATCCTTGTAGTACATCCCTTCCTCAACTGCCTCGTAGACATCCAACTCTGCAATGTGTTCCGGCGTGAGGGACCACAACACGCCATGCGTTACCGCTCCTGCGTGGGCCGCGATGGTGGCGTAAGTGCGGGTGTTGATGAGGAATCTCCAGTCGTGAAGGGCCGCTTGGCCAAGCGCTTGGCCGCCCGGGCATCGGTGCTCCATTTGTGTCGGGCACATGTTTGACCCATAGGCAAAATAGATGATGCCGTCTCCGTTCATCTCGTGCCGCTTGGCCAAGCGATCAGGCCTCGACCACGATCAGGTCGCTGCCACTGCTGCCGATGACCTTGACCGAGAGGCCGGAGTCGATCATTTCGCCCTGCGTGATCACGTTGCAAATGTCGTTGCCGATCATTGCCTTGCCGCCCGGGTTGAGTGGGGTGGTCGTGGTGCCCACCTCGCCCCTGCGTGATTCAACCATTGCAGCAACGGCTTCGACGGAGATCACGCCACTGGCGGTTGCCGAGCCAAGCTGGGAAAAGTAGCTCGAGTGCGGCAGCCATTTGGTCAACCCCCAGATCATTGGGATGGAAAGCAAAAACGCGATTGAGAGATCCTGAATGGGTTTGGTAAAATCAGGCATGGCAAAGTCGATGCCCTCGATCTGCGGTGCCTCGCCCTCCAACGGTGTGGCCGGAAACCATGGCATGTTTGGGTAAACGTCGGTCATGCCCATAATAAGCGAGACGAGGATGCACACGGCACCGCACATGCCCGCAATCAGGGTGCCGGGGATCAGGAAAATCTCAACCGCGATCAATGCGATGCCGAGAACAAAGATGCCGACCCACTCGATCCCTGCCAGACCGGAGACGTAACCGCCGAAAAAGTAGATCATCAATGCCACGATGCCGATGCCACCAAACACTCCGAAACCGGGCGTTTTGAACTCGATGTACAATCCCGCGATGCCGATCAGTAGCAGGAGCGGACTGATCGCGGCGATCCACGAGCCAAGTTCCTCCGCGCCCATCGGCTTGATGTCGACCCGTTTTGCGCCGGTGTAACCGAGTTTTTTGATTAATGCATCAATGCTCTCGACCGTACCGGCGGATAGCAGCGGCGTCTGGTCATCGCCGTATTTCGTTGCCGCCTCAAGGTCCGTAAGCGTGAGTATTTCACCCTCGGCACAGATGGTTTTGCCGTCCCGCTCCAACGTCTTGGACTTGTCGACCATCGCCTCGATGACGTCGATGGCGAATCCGTTTTTCTCCGCCTGAGTGCGAATCTTGGCGCGGATGGCGGAGTTCATCTTGGCCTCCATGGTGGAGGGCAGCTCGGACGCCCCTCCGCCCGGGCCCATCATGATCGGGGCTGCCGCCCCGATGACGCTCTGCGGGGCCATGTAAATTTGGTCAGTCGAGACGGCGATGAATGCCCCTGCGGAGTAGGCGTCCTTATTGACGTACGTCACCGTTTCGCCCTTGAATTTGTCGATGATCCCGAAAATTTCCTCAGTAATGTCCACCCGGCCGCCGTTGGTTTCCATGTCTATGATCAGGCAGTCGGCCTCCGCCTCCATGGCCTCCTTCACCCCGCGTCGGATGATGTAGAGGATCGGCGGCATGATGTCGTCGCGAACCGGGATGACGTACACGGTCTTTTGCGGTTGCGCTTGGCCAAGCGTTGCATCCTCCGTGTTGGTGGGCGGCTCGAGGTTTCGCAGTTTTTCAACGGTCTCAACGCCTTGGCTTCCGTCGTCCTCCTGCGCTTGGCCAAGCGGCACGACGGCACTCAGGAAAAGAAGCGTTAAGGTTTTTATCCATCCAGTTTTCATGGGCTTCAAAATACCGGCGAATACCGGCGGCGGCAAGCCTGCCACGAGAGTGTGACGTTGCCAAACAAGCTACTGGTCAACTAAGCTTTGCCGACTGCGCCCGCAGTACCCGGATGTCTGATTTCAAAATCCAATTCAAGGTCTTCGAGGGGCCGCTGGATCTTTTGCTGTTTCTCGTCAGGAAACAGGAGGTGGATATTTATGAGGTCAACATGACGGAGCTGGCCACGCAGTTCCTCGAGTACGTGGAAATGATGAAGCGGCTTGACCTTGAGTTGGCGGGGGAATTCATCGTGATGGCCTCCACACTGATGTACATCAAGAGCCGTGAATTGTTGCCGGTCGACCTGCAGGTGGAGGTTGAGGAGGACGAGGAAATCGAGGATCCGCGCTGGGAGCTGATCCGCAAACTGGTCGAGTACAAGCGGTTCAAGGACATCACCGGCGACCTGCAAAAGCTGGAATTCGAGCAGGAGAAAG
>CAJXAU010000209.1 GCA_913050205.1 uncultured Verrucomicrobiota bacterium | reverse complement strand
GAATCTGGCCCAGTTTTTGATTAGTAAACAAAGCCTCTTCACGTGTCAGCTTGCCGCCATCCGTGCTCTCCGGCACCAGATATTCGATCACCTTGTCATGAAAATGCGGCACCTCGAAAGCCTGCGGATCCCCAAGGTTTCCGTGACCGATGTGAAACACTTTGCCAAGCGACTCAGCACGATAACCGTAGCGCGAAAAATATTGGGACATGGTCACCGCATTCGGCATCACCCGACGCAGATGACTGCCCAAACCATAAAGTCCAGTCGATGTCGAGTGAGACCCAAGCATCAATGTGAATCGCGACGGAGCACAGACAGCTTGATTGCAATAGGCAAGGTCAAATCGGACCCCCCGCTTGGCCATTGCGTCCATATGCGGTGTAATCGCATGCTTATCGCCATAACAGCCCATTGCCGGTTTTAGGTCATCCACCAACAGGAGTAACACGTTCGGTTTCTCCAGCGCGCTCGGTTTGGCCAAGCTCAGAGTCAGGATCGATGCAATAAACAGTATTCGTTTCATTGTTAAAAAATGAACAGGTGCTAATCCGTTGAGACTGCGCAGAAGCACTGATAGGCTTCGCCAACGAATCGAGCGTCACGCGTTGAGATAGACAATGGAAGTCACTGAGGCAATTCGAAACCGAAAATCTACCCGGGCATTTCTGCCCAAGCAGGTGGACAAAGGGATCATCACGAACATTCTGGAATGCGCCCGATGGGCACCCTCCGGGGTCAACTCACAACCATGGCAAGTCGCAGTTGTGACCGGCGAAACCAAGGGCATACTTGGCAAGGCTCTCGCCCAATGTCGCGCCAACGACGAACCGGCCCGTCAGGATTACAATTACTACCCGACAAAAGTGGATGAGCCCTACCTCACGCGGCGGCGCGTCTGCGGCAAGGCACTCTACAACGCGCTAAACATTCAACGGGACGATTTGGAGAAACGCCGTGAACAGTGGATGAAAAACTATCACAGCTTTGATGCCCCGGTCGCACTTTACTTTTTCATCGATGGATTTTTAGAAACCGGTTCATGGATTGATTGCGGCATGTTCATCCAAAACGTGATGCTCGCAGCCCGGGGCCATGGCCTCGAGACCTGCGCCCAGGCTGCCCTCGCGGAATACCCGGACGTCGTCCGCGACACACTCAACATCCCGGACTCCAAAAAACTCATTTGCGGAATGGCGCTTGGCTACGCCGATTACGCCGATGCCTCCTACCGATATCGAACCGAACGCGAACCAGTGGAAGCCTTCACTGCTTGGTTTGACTGAGTGCGCTTGGCCAAGCGCTTGGCTCCATCAAATGAGCCGCTTCACACCAAAACTTGGCCAAGCGGGGCAGTGCTGTCTGCGAAGCGATCGCGTTTTAAGCCAAGCGCTTGGGCTTGAGCCAGCCAGAGATTGGCCAAAGGTGTACCGGTGGACACATTGAGGTGACTGCCCCCTGCTCGGAATTTTCCGCCACCACGCCCAGCCACGATGATTGGGAGTTTGTTGTATTGATGTGACGCACCATCTCCCAAGCCGGAGCCGTAGGTGAAAATTGTGTTGTCGAGCAACGTCGTGTCATTGGCCTCTTTGACCCCTGCCATTTTTTCGACGAGATACGCAAACTGCTCCATGTAAAAACGATCCACCAGAGCCAAGTCGTCAATGAACTTGGGTTGGTTATGGGACATCGAGTGATGGCTGCGGGGCTTGTCAAATACGCCCTCGAACATGTACGGCGTGTTCCACCGCTCCGGCCCGATCATCATCGTGGCCACCCGGGTCAAACCGGTCTGCAACGCGACCACCATCAGGTCGCCCATCAAGCGGATATACTCCCCGCGCGGCAAATAGGCATCGACCGGCTCGTCGATGGAAGCCTTGGCCAAGCCGCTTTTCATGCGAGCCATCTTTTCCATCTGCTCCTCGATCGCCCGGACAGAGTCGAAGTACTCGTTAAACTTGTCCCGATCCTCCCTGCCCAACTCGCGCCGAAGAGATCGCGCATCCTCCAGCACGAGGTCGGTGATGTTTCGAAATTGATCCACGTCCCTTGTGCCAAACAATCGACGGTAGGCCTTCTGCGGGTCGCGCATCGACGGAGCAACATGCCCGGTGCCGTACCACGAAATGTTGTCAAAATAGATCGACTCGACGTTGTCCTTGTGGCTGTTGCAACTGAACTCCAGCGTGCGAAATGGTGTCGCGTCACCGATGTGATCCGCCACCACATGATCCAGCGTGCGATTCAACGGCCAAGCCGATGACTTAATCTCATACGGAGCCGCACTGCTTAGGAAACAACTACCGCATTGGGCGTGCACGTCGGTTCCATTCTGATACACGCGATCCAACCCGGTGATGAACGTGACATGATCCTGGACTTTTCGCAGTGGTTCCAGCGTTGGGGTCCACACGATCGGTTGATAACCCAGCTTGTAAAGGTCGGGCTGCTCCCGTTTGCCGCCCAGGAATCCACGAAATTTGGGCACTTCAGTCTCCGCTTCGCCCGGAAAAAACGAACGCCGCACCACACCGATTGGCACATAGTAGATGGCCAACCGCTGGGGAGGTGATGCCGCGTTCGCAGCCGAAGCGATGGACTCCAGCCACGGCAACGAAAGCGTGGCCCCAGCTGCTCCTCTCAGAAATGATCGTCGATTCAATGCGGACATTTCAGTTTTGTTCGTGCAAAAACGGCTCGCTCAGAATGATGCTTTTGAGGAGCGGTTGAAAGCGATAATCGGTTTTTTCTGCCTCGGCCGCGATGGATTCCAGCGCCGGCGAATCCGCAGCAGCCAATTCCCGGCCAAGCGCGAATGACAGCAGATGCCCGGCGAAAGCCTTCACAAAACGGGGCTTCTCGGCAAGGAGCGCATCCTTGAATTGTTCGATCGTGGCAAAGTCATGACGGCGAAACAGCCTGCCAGAATTGTCCACTTTGCGGCCGTTACGATAGGTGTCCCGCCAAGCGCCAACCGGGTTGTAATTTTCAAGGGCAAAACCAAGCGGATCAATCTTCACGTGGCATCCGGCACAATCCGGACGATCACGGTGAGAAGCTAAGCGCTCGCGTATGGTCAGCGATTCGTCATTCCTGCCGTTTCCCTCCTCCGGCAGAGGCGGCACATCGGCAGGGGGAGGCTCGGGCGGATTGTTGAAAATCACCGTCAACACCCAGGCTCCTCGCGTGATCGGTTGCGAGCGCACGGGACTCGAGGTCATTGTCATCACCGCGGCATTTGTGATCACCCCACCCTCACGCCGACTGGCAAGCGTCTCCCGCTTGTAGGCCAGACGGGTCGGCGGCAACCCGCCGGTGCGCTTCCCGGTTTTGTACCAACCGGACAACGGGCCACTTCGATAGCTGAAATCCGAATCTATCAATTGATGCACAGGCCGATCCTCGATCAACACCGTCTCAAACAGCAACAACGGCTCCAGCATCATGTGCATGCTGGTTCGATAAGCGTTGGCGTAAAACGTGGGAAACAGACTCCGATCCGGCGTCGAGGTGATGATTCGCTCCAACTGCAACCACTGTGCCGGGAAGGTGTCACAAAATCGCTTGAGACGATTGTCGCGCAACATCCGGTCCACCTGCGCTGCCAGCACTTCGGGCTTGTGTAACGTCTGGTTCCCAGCCAACTCCAACAACTCATCGTCAGGGATGCTTCCCCAAAGAAAAAACGACAATCTGGAAGCCAGGTTAAAATCGTCGCGAACACCCTTGATCGGTCGATCGTACAGATACAAAAAACGAGGCGAACACAGGACCGCCGAGGCGATGTTCTTCATGCTTCGTTGAAACGACACTCCGTCTTTCAATTGCGCCTCCACGTTCTTGGCGTAACGAGCAACCCAATCCGGTGCAACCGGCCGACGATATGCCCGGCGTAAAAACTTGGCCAAGCGCTCTCGGATCACCCGGTTCAAGTTTTCTTCAGTCTCCGTTGGCTTGGCGAAAAACTCGTTCCAAATCCCACAGCGCTTGGCCGTGAAATCGGTGCTGTTCACGATCGACTGGCTCAGTTTGTAAAACGCCTCCATCTGGATGGGCGACATCGAGAGGTGATCTCCGCGGTTGTCGAAACCATGTTCCGCCCGCAAATCCTGCGGGAACGGCCCCACCCCGGCCAGGCGTGGCTCGATCATCTGCGACTTGCCAAGCGGCCGGCTGCCCACATGCACCGTGTCCGGCATTTTGCCTGATGCCGGATCGAAGTAGCCGTAGCTGCGCATCATTTTTTCCGGCAACGAAAACACTTCCACGTTAAGTTTGAACAAGTCCTTCACGGCATTGTTGTACTGGAAGCGATTCATCCTCCGGATGGGAGTCTTGGGAAAAGTCGCCCGCTTGGCCAAGCCGAGCTTGAGCAGGCCCCGTAATTCCGCAACGGCAGACTCCCGGATGTCCGGTT
>CAJXAU010000208.1 GCA_913050205.1 uncultured Verrucomicrobiota bacterium | reverse complement strand
GACCGTCTCCCGGCAATGAAACCGTTTATTTTTATTCGCCCCGCGTTTGTCGCCCTGCTGCTGGGCGTTTGCTTTGGGTCAACAGCACAGGCAGAGGTTCAACTGGTTGAGGAACTTTCGATCGGAGTGAAAAAACCGCTCAAGGTGCGCTTGGCCAAGCCGCCCCGTGGCTTTGTTGCCGATGCGGAACTGGGCCTGTTGCGGCATCGAGTGCTGAAGGGGCAGGTGTTACATACAGCCAAACAGGGATTGCGCGGATTGTTCGAAACCCGTGGTGTACGAACGCCGAAGGGTGATTTGCTGATGATGTTCCCGGAGGGCAACCACTACGCGGCAGGCAGCGGCAAGGTCAACGACATGATCGCCTATCGCTCGAGTGACAACGGCAAATCGTGGAAGGGACCGACGATCGCGTTCGATATCGACTACAGCCAACACGGGCTGATCCCGTTGATTCCAAGCGGCAGCAAACGAATCTACGCCTTCGGCACACAGCCGATCCCCAGCGAGTACAGTCGGGAAAAGGGACGGCACGAAAACACCCCGATCGGCTACCGTTGGTCGGACGACGACGGCCACACGTGGAGCAAGGTCACGTTGATCAAACCAAAGAACGATCCCGGTTTCCTCGGTATGTCGGTCACCCGCATGTGCGAGACGGATTCCGGTGCGTGGATTCTTGGTTCCCACGCGGCCGACTGGTCAAAAAACCCGCTTATCACACGCCAGTATATCCTGCGAAGCGACGACAAGGGCAAGTCGTGGACGCTACTGCCCGGTGTGCGGCCGGATGGCTGGTTTTCGCCGAAGTTCAGTCGTATGGACGAGGGACGCCCGATCTCACTAGGCAAAGGCGAGGTGTATTTCATGGCACGCACACCCACCGGTCGAATCTGGGAATCTCGTAGTACGGACGATGGCAAATCGTGGTCGGCTCCCAAGGCCTCGCCCCTCGTTCATCCCGATGCGCCGCCGATGGTGTTTCATCTGAGCGACGGCAAGACGCTGGTCACCTTTTTCCACAACCGCCACATCAACACGCAGTACGTTGGGTTGACCGGTAAGATGGATGGCATGAGGGATCGTGCGGAAATCTGGGTGTCGCTCTCAAAAGACGGTGGTCGGAACTGGAGTGAACCGCGTTTTCTCTTCACGAATGCCACCCGCTCCAATCCAGCGAAGAACGGATGGTTCAATCACAACTCTTCCTACATGGACGCGGTGATCGATGACGGGACAATCCACCTTTTTCTCCCGCACCTTTGGAATCGTGCCGTATACATGCACCTAAAGGAAAAAGATCTGGCCAAGCTGCCAACCGTCAAGCAACTGGCCAAGCGCTTGGCCAAGTGAGCCAAGCGCAATTCCGGGTACCGGTTAATCAGTCGCCCGTTGCAGTTCTTCACTCCAGTACTGAAGAAAGAATTTCTTTTCCTCAAAGTTAAAGAGCGCATCTGACTCCCCGACGATCGGGCGCAGCGTGGTCGTCATCTGAACGGTGACCAAAAGGAAAATTAGACACCAGACTAGCAGATGCCCGGTGTTGGTCATGCCCATCGCCTTGCCCGCACGGAATACGAGAGTGAAACCGAACCCGACACAGATCCCCCACAACGCCAGCAACATGAAACCGATGAACACCGCGGAGGTGCTTGAGACGCTGAACAGCCAAACCACCGGCGCGAATCCGACCAAAAGCAAACCGGAAAGCGCCACGATCGAGCACAACATCCCCACCACCGTACTGAACCTTGCCTCCAATCCGCCGATGCAGGTGAAAATGTAGAGGCTCGGCAGACAGATCAGCGCACTAAACATCAATCCGGAAACAATTTTCAGAGGAGCCGCCCATATTTGGTCTCCCCAGGAAAACGTGCCCACGACCAAGCCGAATATCGTCAGACTGACCACGGAAATTAGGATGAGTATGATCGGGACTTTCCATAGCGCCTCCTTCGTTTCAAGTTCGTGAAAAATAGACAGCGGCTTCCGAAGTAACTTGCTGAGTAGGTTCGAAAAAGAGGCATCACCCTCCATCGGGACAAAGCCTGACTCTGCATCGCTGATGCTCGGCGGGATGTTCGCTTTTACGCTTCCGACCGTTTCCCTTGTCGAGTCCTGTTTGTTTTCGTTCATATCTGTTTCAGTATCTTTCTAAATTTGAGAGACGTTTTTGAGTGCGACAATTACCGCCTCGTAAAAATTCCCGTTAAATGGATCGGCACGTAGGAATTCCACGTCGAGCCCTGGCGACACAAAAAACGGGCGCAGATTCCACGACACCTGTGCCCCAACAAAAAGATTCCCCGCCAACCAGGCGAAGAACGCATGGGTACCAGCTCGACTCGAGTCTGCGAACTCCCGAACGTAATGCAGCAGCCGGGCGTGTGCGGTAATGCCGGCGAAGGCGATCAGGCCGGTGTGCATCAACAGGCTGGCCCCGTGCCAGGCGAACCGACCGGACCCATCGCCAGATGACGGCATATTAAGCGTCGCAAAAAAACTGATCGGACTGAGTGCACCAAGGATTACCGCCATGATGGCAAAACCGGTGAGCAAAAACTGCACGCTTTTCCGAAAACCAATCCCGCTCCCCAGCACCAATCCCAGCAGACCGTTGAGCAAGCCATTCACGATCAGGGTAATGAAAATGATAAGCGGAAGTTTGACCGCAACGTAGGCACCCATCTCCCAACCGTTCCGCAGTCCGACCGTGTACCCGTACGCCCCGCAACCCAACGCAATGAGCGCCATGCAGTACGGCACCGAGCCTCTTTGCGCCGACTCAATCCAGTCTGCAAGCAACTGCCTGTCTCCTCGGCAAAGGGAGATGGCATTCTGAAATGACTGGGCGGCTGCGTTCAAACTCGTGAGCCGTTATGGACTCCCGTGCTCCGTAAGTCGTTCAAAATTAGTCATCGATCGCTTGGCCATGCGGCTAAATTTAATATTCTTTTTTTTGTTTTTTTGGATTCTTTTTTTAGTTAAAATAGAATCCATGAAAACGACAGTTGAGATTCCTGATCATTCGCTGAAAACATTACTCAAGCTGACCCAAGCCAAGACCAAGCGGGAGGCAATTGTCACTGCGGTTGACGATTTCAACCGGCGGCATGCGGTCGATGCTGTGGTGAATCGTTTCGGCAAACTGGCAATCGCCTCAAACGATGAAATTGAAGCCTCGGACTTGGCCGATGTGAAAAAATGAGCACGGCCTCTCCATGGATGCTGATTGATACTTCTGTCTGGATCGAAGTTCTTCGGGACGGTTCGGTTGAGTTTGTTCCAGTTGTCGAACAGTTGCTTCATGATCACCGCGCGGCGATGTGCGAACCGGTTTGGTTGGAACTCTACCGGGGTGTACGAGGAAAACGAGAGATTCGCCAATTGGAGGAGTTAAAACGACTCTGCCGCTGGTTCACGTTCGATGATCGTTGTTGGAGTCTCGCCGCAGACGTTGCTTTGAACTGTCGAAAAAAAGGTCATAACATTCCATTGGGCGACGTTCTCATTTTCGCCTGTGCCAAGCGCTACAACGCACCCGTCCTCGAAACCGACAAGCACTTCGATGCCATGTCGAAACATGGATGATTCCCGGCGCTTGGCCAAGCGCTTGGTTTGTTAGGTGACGAGATCCTTGATGACGTGGCCGTGGACGTCGGTCAACCGGAAGTCTCGGCCCTGATAACGATAGGTCAGTTTTCGGTGATCGATGCCAAGCTGATTCAGGATCGTCGCGTTGAGGTCGTGGATGTGCATGGTGCCCGGCGTCCACTTGTCCTTGGTCGGCTTGATCGCGTTGCCGTCAGCGTCTGCGATGTTGTATGCGTAATCGTCGGTCTGCCCGTAGGTGATACCGGGCTTGATTCCGCCGCCCGCCATCCAGGTGGTGAAGCAGCGCGGGTGATGGTCGCGCCCGTAATTGTCCTTGGTCAACTTGCCCTGACAGTAGGAAGTACGGCCAAACTCACCGCCCCACACCACCAGCGTCTCATCGAGCATGCCACGCTGCTTGAGGTCCTTGATCAAGGCGTAGCAACCCTGGTCGATGTCCTTGCACTGCGACTCGTGTTCGCGTGGCAAACCGCCATGGGCGTCCCAGCCACGATGGAAAATTTGGATGTTGCGCACTCCCCGCTCAGCCAGTCGACGGGCGTTGAGACAGCACGCCGCAAAGCTGCCGGCCTGCCGCGCCTCTTCGCCGTAAAGCTCGAATGTCGCGTCGCTCTCGCCGGATAGATCCATCAACTCAGGCACGGAGGACTGCATGCGATAGGCCAGCTCGTGTTGCTTAATCCGAGCGAGAATTTCCGGGTCGGCAAATTCCTGATACTGCTGCTGGTTCAGTGCCGCGAGTGTGTCGAGTTGGGCACGCCGATCCTTGCTGGAAACTCCAGCCGGGTTTTTCAGGTACAACACCGCATCGCCCTCGCTGCGCAATAGCAC
>CAJXAU010000207.1 GCA_913050205.1 uncultured Verrucomicrobiota bacterium | reverse complement strand
TTTCTTCGTTGGTTTTCTCCATCCGCTCTTTGAGTTTATCGATGCCGGCTTGAACTCGTTTCTGCTGCAGGCTTTGGCGATATTCTTCGTATGCCTCGGCCAACGCCTGAGCGATCTCCTGCGCCAACTGCTTATCGCCATCGTATGCGCGCAATTCGATGATGCTGGTGTTACGATACTGGCTGACATCAATGACTTTTTCCAACTGCTTTCTAGCCTGCTGGTCATTTAAATCCCACTTGTAAAGCTCCTTCCACCTTTTCTTCAGGTCGCATTTTTTTACCACTTCGTCCAAGACAACTTGCGACTGAATTTTCTCAAACTCAGTTGAGATGAAGTAGGGGTCAAACGAACTTTGGGTTGCCTGCATTCCCATTAAGGGTGCAATGTCCGACGTGTCCTTTTCCACTGCGATTCGGGAAAGGCTCATGTATGTCGCCGGAATCAAAAAAGTCACAACAGTAGTCGTGATGGCCGTGAGAAGAAAGACAAGCAGGATGGTCGCGATACGCACCCGAATAATGCGCCAATAATCAAGTATGTGAAGCTTGTCGGAGGAGTGTTCTGTCCCGGGTTTTCGTTCCATTTATCTTATTGCGAAAAAAAAGGGAGGCCAGATAAACATTTCTGGCCTCCCGTGCAAGGTTTTTGTCTTAAATTAATAGCGCGCGCCGATGCCGAAGGACACGTAATTGCGTTCAAAACTGCGACGCGGAATGTCGGAATCAAGTTCGTCGTAATTGTAGGCGATCTCCGCCCAAACACTCTCGGTGATATTGTATGAAAGGCTAAAACCGAGGAGCAGTAAATCCTCCTCCTTGCCGTCCAGTTTGTCACCACCACCGCTGATTTCGCCATTCTGAAAACGTCCCGTCAGCGAGCCGTACAAATCTGGGCTCAGGTCCGTGAATCGATGTGTCAACTGGGCGTAGACAGCCGTAGTTTCCTGATCGGCAGCCTGAAGATCAGTCGCACCGCGCATCATGCTGATACCGCCAACCAATGTGCTTCCCTCAGTGTACGTCCAAGCCAAACGGGCATCGACGTACGGGCTGGTTTCGTCATCGGGTATGATCCCCTCCATGAGATCCGCGTTGTGGTAATCGGCATATTGAACACCAGCACGGGCCTCAGCCTCATACTGGTTGGCCAAAACACGTTTCACGCCAACGTAAGCAAAGTGGGAGTGACTGTCGCGGGCGTCAGCCAAGAAGTCCAAGCCAGGCACCTGCAGGTCGGATCCATCAAAGTCCGTGGATGAGAATCTGTAACCGACACTCAACTCTGTCAGGCGATCAAAGTAGTAAGAGCCCGCCACATTTACCGAGTTATTCTGGCGGTTCAACAATGCGGAGTGGTAATCCTCGTCATAGTCAAAAAGAGAATTGGAGTAACCGATCTCACCACCAAAGTTCCCAGCCAATTTCTGTTTGTAACCGGCTTGAAATGTGTTGCGAATGTTATCGCCCTCAGTGCGGAGCGGGTATGAAAGGCTGGGGTCGAGCACTTCCGGTTCCTGCGCAACAACAAAAGTCTCGGAAAGCAATAGGCTTGATGTCTCGGAGAAAGCCTTGTTCAGGTTTAGGGCGAGCTCGTGACCGTGATCCTGATCGTCGCCTGCTCGGTCATTGTACCAACGTAGCCCGTAGGCGTATCCAGCGTTGATCTCAAGGTCCGTATTCTGCCCATAGCTCAGGCTGACTCCGGGGCTGACTTCGATGCCCCAGCTCTCTTCTGCGAGATCATCAGGCGACGTCGTGTAGTTGTCGTCGTAAAAACCTTTCAGGGTAGCACTCACTTCCCAAAGTTTTCCGTCGGCGGCTTGGGCTCCGGCGACACCCAATGCTGCGACACCCAATGTAATCATTCTCTTTTTCATATGCTGATGATTGAAGCCATTCCGACGCCAACGACCCCCGTTGAGGTCGGAAGGACGGACATTCTTCGTTTCATAAAAGATACTGTCAACCTCAAACACCGGTTTTTGTGCATTTTATTTAATGTCAAATCCCCGGCATCTCACGGTTACGGTGCGGTTTCCGGTACGGCGAATAACAGCCATTGTTGAGGGGAAAACTCATCATCCACACCCAACAGGGGGAAGCCATCCGGCAACTCGCCGTTGACCTGCATGTTCAATACAAACCGCTCCCAATTCGAGGCATTAGGCGCAAATACCCGGCTGACATAACGCTGGTCCGTTGTCATTTCGGTGAAATACAAGCCCCGCACTGGTCGAAAATCGTCATTCAATGAATAAAAATCCGGCTGCACCGTGCGCGTTAGCCACATGCTGTCCTGCCCCCCGTACCACGCCACGGCCCATGGCAAATCGCTCATCATCAGATCGTCGTGTTTCAATTCCTGAAAACCGTGCCCTGCCGGGAAGGACTTCAGATACTGGAGCCGAGGCGGGTGATACGGCGGGTCGGCCACCGGATACGGCTTGGCCAACACGAACCCAAGGAGCAACGGCATCGCTGAGGCCAGCACCAGCACCCCACCTGCAGCAAAGCGCATCTCCGGCAAAGTCACCTTCCACTGATCCAGCAGGGCAAAGAACAAACCGGCACCAAATAGGAACGACACCGGCCCAACGATCGCCAGTAAGTTTTCACCGCTTAGGTTTGGGGCGACCTCGGCGAAACCGCCTTGGCCAAGCGGGCTGCGGATTAGCGCAGCCAACGTCGTCTCCGCATCGGAGAGATGTGTCCGGCCAAGCGCTTGGCCAAGCGCGAACACAGCCAGTGTCATCAACAGGAAAACCCGAAACCGATGCAGTCGTGGATTTCGAAACGGCACCACCAGACCGATCAGGCAAATCACCGCAAACCAGCCTCCCGAAAAACGAGGCAACTCTGAAAGCAGCAAGTGCCGTAGATTACGACTGAACTTATCGGCGATCTCCCAAAAACCAACGCGGTTCGCCACGCCCGGCTTGATGGCGTCTTCTTCAGTCACATCCCCGGTAGCCGAACTTGGTTCAAAAAACAGAGTTCGCTCGATTGTGTCCTCGGGAAATTCCACGGTCTGCGCGTACAAGGCCAAGCCGGATGTCCCAAATAAATTCCCGCTCAAACCATAATTCCTCACAAGCCAAGGCGCGCTGATCAACACAAACAACAACAGCGCCAAAAGCATTGTTCGCACTCGATACCGACCGCCAAACCAAGTGAGGCACACCGCCACCGGCAACATCACCAACCCGAAGCCGTAGCGTGTCATGAAGCCCATGCCAACCAGCGCACCGATCCAAATCGCCATCCATGAAAACCAGGCGGACGATTTTTCCTCGCCGCCTTGCTCTGCATTAGCCGCCTCTTCAAACCGAACCAGTGCGTTGGCTAAAGCCAAAAACAAGACAAGCAGAAGCATGGTTGAGAGCCCGGAAACGCTAAACTGCCAGTATAATTCCGCACTCAGAAAAACGAGCACTGAGCACCACGCTACGGCGTTGTCGAACAGTTTCCCCCCCAAGCGAAACACCTGTACCAAGGCGATGAAAAACAGGAGTTGATTGAGCAGTTGAATCAACAACTCCGGCTGATATCTCTGGAAATTCTGATCGCTCAGGTCGATCCCGAACTCAAACGGCAATACCTTCATCCACGTCGCAAGCAGCAACGGATAGAGCGGTGGATGCGTGATGTCCGGGAACGATTCTTTCAACTCGTCAGCGGACACATTTCCCGTTTGCCGAAGCATATCGACCGCCACTGGGCGGATGAATTGAGTTTTGAACCCGTTCCCCTCCGAGATGTTGCGAGCCAGTTGCGCGGTGTCCATCGCCTCCGGCGCAGTGAAATTGCGCGTGAAGTTCAGGTGATAAACCAGCGCGAACCCAGCCAGTAGTAATAGTAAAACCAGACTGCGAACCAGCTTGGCACCCTTCCCCTCTTCAAGGCTGTGTATAAATTCCTGAAATCGAAACATAAGTTCGGTCAACGCTTGGCCAAACGGCGTTGGATGTTCAACTTGCCTTCGCCGTTCAAATTCCCTCCAGTCCGTAACGGTGCAACTTGCGGTGCAAGGTGCGTCTGCTGATGCCGATTTTTTTCGCCGCCGCCGTACGGTTGCCGCGGCAATCCTGCAGTGTGCGGATGATGAGCTGCTTCTCCGCTTCCTCCAGTGTCACGCCCTTGTCGATGATCGGCTGGCTCAACTCAGTCTCGCTTTGGATGACTCCCCGACTTTGTACCGACTGAGGCAGGTCGCTTAACTGAATCATGTCGCCCTTGGACAACACCACGGCGTGCTCCACCGCCGTCCGCAACTCGCGGACGTTCCCCGGCCACTCGTAACGGATCATCGCCTCGAGCGCCTCTGCGGTGAAGTCACCAACCGGCTTGGCATTCTCACTCGCAAACTCTCGCAGAAAACTCAGCGCCAACAACGGCACGTCCGCCGAGCGGTCGCGCAGCGGCGGCGACCAAAGCTCGACCACGCTCAATCGGAAAT
>CAJXAU010000206.1 GCA_913050205.1 uncultured Verrucomicrobiota bacterium | reverse complement strand
GAGATTCCGGAAAGCCCTCCGTGGGGCGATAGTCATTCACATTGTATAACGTCCACGATCCATTCTCCCAAACTGCTTTTGCAGCCACCAGGTCTCGTTTTGGTTGGTCTTCATCCCATTTCCACCAAACGACAATCGGCTTATTGCCCACCCCGAACATTTCACCCGTGACAGGATTGAATGCGGGGATTTGCCAGTTTCGATTGTCAGCGTGATTGTGGAAATCCACATTGGTTACCCATGGCGGCTTAAGCGTCTTATTTTCCTCACCTTCTTCAGTCGAGGGTTGACCAGCGCGGATGGTTGCCCCTTCGCGTAGGCTGTTGGGTAGCCAGTATTCGTTGGAACAAAACATCCCCGCCGAAAGCAACACTCCAACGATCAGGTACGGCGTACTCATCCGCAGCATGCCGACGCCGGCGTTGCGGATGGCGATGAACTCGTTTTGCCGCGCGTGCTGGTTGATCGCGTACATCAATGACAGCAGCAGCGACACCGGCACGACGACGAAGAAATGCTCCGGCAGGGTGATCCAGTAGTATCGGGCAATCTCCCCGGCGCTCAGCTTGGCCTCGGCGAACTCGTCCAGTTCCGCGATCAAGTCGAACGCGATCCACAAAACCATGAACCCGACTAGGCAATAGACAAACGGGAACAGCCATTCGCGGATGAGGTAGCGGTCGATCAGACGCATGAGCGCGGCAGCGTATCCAGCGGCCACAGCCAAGGCAAGCAGCGCGCTTGGCCAAGCGCTTGGCCAAGCGTTAAAAAAGTCCGGGCAGAAGCGCCTTGCGCTTGGCCGGGTAGTCCGGGAATTGCTCGCGGTACCACCGGTGATGCGCCCGCGCCCTTGGCCCAAGATTGGCCAGTGTCCAGATGGCGAAGGTCAGACCGGGAAGACTCCACGTCAGCAGAGCCCAGCCGAACCACTCGATGATTTCCCCGAGGTAATTTGGGCAGGAAACCCAGCGGAACAACCCGCCCTGTGGCGCGGAATAACCATCCAGTTTTTCCTTTTTCAACCCAATTAGGCGAGTGCAGGCGTCAATATTCACACCCATGCCGATGATGAACAGGATGATGCCGCAGAGAAAATGAGGAGCAGTCCAGTCCAGATCAATTGAGTCGCGAAACGCGATCACCCACGCGCCGTGCAGGCAGCAATTGATCGTGTTGAAGATGCCGCCGAAGCAGGCTAACGCCAGCGGCATCGGGCTGCTCGTCCGCGCCAGCCGAAATGGATACACCCACGCACGGTGAATGTAGTGCGCCTGCCAGAGCAGGAAGAACACGGTGATGGCGGTCGATTCCCAGCCGCGCACGTAGATGAACACACCCAGCGGAATCACCACCGAGGGCGACTCCATCAAAAACCAGCCGAGGCGCGCACGGACCTGCGGCCCCCAGTTGCCGGTGTTGTGTCGGCCGTAGGGTGCATTGATAAACCAGAGACAAAACGCCGTTGGCAACGCCGTGATCAGCCACACCCAGGTCAGCGTACTGAGCAGTCCTGAATCGGCGGCGGCGTTGGCAGTCTCGATCGTCATCCGTGGCGCTCCATCAGCGACAAACCAGCGATGCTTTCAAGCAAAAAACATCGACGCTTTACAGCTTCAAGGGGGGGCGATAGTTTTTGTCGATGCCGTCCAAGTTCGACGAGTCGGATTTCGTGGATCGCGACCTCGAGGCCGCGCACGAAACGGCCGCCCCAGACCCCGAGCCGAATCCGCTGCCGGAAGACCCCACAACTCCCCCCAGCACAGAGGAACTCAACGAGCGCGTTTCCGAGACCCAGCACAAGCTGGCCGAACTCAAGCAAATGCAGGAGGAACTTGAGCGCGAACGCACCGAAATCGAGGAAGCCCGAAAGCGTCGCTCCGAGCTTTCCACCGGCCGCGAGGAGATGGTGCAAAATCTCACCCGCGGCATCGGCCTGCTTGAGGAGGCCGAACTATCCAGCGGCCGCACCGCTGAGCAACTTTCCCGAACCGTGGCCGACCTGCGCACCTCGCTCGACAAGATCAACCTCATCAACGAGGAAGAGTGGACTGATGAAAACTGGAGCGTTGAACTGACCAAGGCCCTGACGACCATCGAGAATTCGCGCATGGAATGGAATGGGGCCCGGCTAAAATGGCCGCTGCTCGACGGTGAAACTGACTACGCCCCCAGTGTCGCCGCCACATCACAGCCGGTGCAGGCACCCGAACAGCAGAGGCTTGATCAACTCAGTTTCTGGCAACTCAGCAAGCTGGGGCTCGCCTTCACTTGGCCGTTGGTGCTGGTCGGCGTGGCCGTTGTCATCCTTCTGCTCCTCAGCCGTAGTTAAGCCAAGAGGTTGCGCGTACCATGGGATTGTTCCGCAAAAACAGGGATCCACTCGCAAACCGCGCCAAGTCGGTAAAGGATCAGTTGGCCGACCTGCAATCGCAGATCGAGGAACTTGGCGACCCGGCCCAGCCGTTCGCCGCCCAGCCTGCGCCGGTAGTGCACGACCTCAAGCCTGGTGACCAGCCGCTGCCCCGGCGGCCCGACACGGATGCCGCCTCGCGCCCGCTTGACACCCGGGCGGAACGGCCCGGGACACTCTGGGAACGCTTTCGCAAAAGCTTTCGCAAACCCCCGGTCTCCAACAACCCGAAGCTCGTAAACTTCCTCGCCGCCGGCAGCATCCAGGGCCTGCGGCCACTTCGTTATGAACGCCGGGTGGCTCGAAACCGATTTCTCGCCTTCACCACCGTGCTCGTACTCGTTTTGATCGGCCTATTTTGGACCCTGATCCGACAATGAACCAAGACGACGATTTCATTTTTACAGTGCGGGTTTCGATCACAGTCATCGCAGCCGTTATCGCCATTGTCGTGGCCTTGGTCTTCGGCAAAGAAAAAGACGATGACGAGTAGCCCGATTGGCATTCCGACCCCGTACGGCATTTTCGTGGCAACCTACAGCCAGACCGGGCTATGCCGGCTGGAGTTCCCGGAAAAAGTCATCCCCCCGAAAACAAATCCCCCTCTCACCGGCTTGGCCAAGCGCTGGCATAACACCACGACCCGGGCACTCGGGACGATGCTCCTTGGCCAACCTCCCCGCAACCTGCCTCCGCTCGACCTCTCCGGTGGCACCGATTTTCAACACAGCGTCTGGCAGCAACTTCTGGAGATTCCGCTTGGCCAAACGCGTGCCTACGGAGAGCTGGCCAAGCGGCTTGGCAAGCCCGGCGCATCACGGGCAGTGGGCAGCGCCTGCGGTGCCAACCCAATCCCGGTCATCGTGCCCTGCCATCGAGTGCTGGCTGCACATGGCCGCATCGGCGGATTCTCCGGTGGCCCCGGCTGGAAACAGCGCCTCCTGAACATCGAAGGCACACCGTTCATCGAATCATGACACAAGCCCGTGCAACTCTTGACTAGCCTGCCACCGGCCCATACCGTGCCGCCCCTGTACGAACTCTCAAAAAAACCAGTAAAAATGAAACAACGCCCACTCCTGCTCGTCGCTGTATTATTGGCCACCAGCATGGCCGCCTTCGCGGAAAGCCCACCAGCCGTAAAGGGCCACGATGCATTCATCAAAAGCTTGCGAGAGCACAAGGGCAGCGATGCTCCGAAAAAATTGGGAGTCAAAAGTATCAGCAAACCACGCACCCTCAGCCCGGTGGTCTCGCGATTTAAGGGATGGTTCATTGACATCACCGAAAAAGCCAAGCCGGGCAAACTAGATGGGGTCAACGTGGTGGAGGGCATCTCACTCGCCAGCAAAGCGCGCGACACGTCATCGTGGCAATTTATCGAAACCGAAAAAGGCTACCTCGTCCGTGCCGGCGGCGGGAAAAACAAGGGCTGGTACATCGTCATCGATGACAGCGCGAAGACACGCCCCGAGGGCCCGACACTCACCGTGACACCGGCCCTCCGTTTGGCCAAGCGCCCGACAGCCAACAGCCACTGGAAACTCACCCTCGCCAAGCTGGGCCTCGTGCTGGAAGCCACTTCCGGCAAATACAAGGGCTGGTTTTGGGATTTCGGAGGAGGCGATCCCTCACACAAGGAGGGCGACCGCGAAGTTGCCGTAAACGTCCTATTAGCCGAAAAAGTCGTCGCCGGCTCCTACTTCGCAGTAAAGCCTGCGAAGTAATTTTTAAAAAAAGAAATGGTGGGCGAAGAGGGATTCGAACCCTCTCGGGCATGTTGCCCACCTTGCGGCTTATTGCGTAACCCTTTGGCTTGTTGCGGGTTGATTCAAGCCTCTCATAAATCGTAATTGGAAGGAATGCGCACCATTGCGAAAGAAGTTTGGTCCGTATTGGTCCGTAATCGGGGGGGAGGGGGTTGGCCAATATGGCAAACCAAGAAGTGGTGATGGGTTATGGCCTTTGGAAATTTTTTATCTAAAAAGGAGAAGCTCAATCCACCACAATCCCGACCACTTCTCCAGCTTCAACTGTTGCCCTCACGTTGATTGGTCGACA
>CAJXAU010000205.1 GCA_913050205.1 uncultured Verrucomicrobiota bacterium | reverse complement strand
CGCGGGCGAGTTCGTTGAACGAGGTCACACTGTAGACATCGGAGCCGATGCCGTACTCGTCGCTGAGAATCTCGGCCGCCTTGATGACCTCGTTGAGGATCGTGCCGGAGCCCAGCAGTTGCACCTTGCCCTTGTCGCCGTCGTTGCTGAGCAGTTTGTAAATACCCCGGCGGATTCCATCCTCCACCCCTTCCGGCATCGCCGGTTGGTGGTAGGTCTCGTTCATCAGCGTGATGTAGTAGTATACGTTCTCCTGCTCCGGGCCGTACATGCGCCGGAGTCCGTCCTGAATAATGACCACCACCTCGTAGGCGAAAGTGGGATCGTACGAGATACAGTTGGGAACCGTGCTGGCGAGAATATGGCTGTGCCCGTCCTCATGCTGGAGACCCTCGCCATTGAGGGTGGTACGCCCGGCAGTTGCACCAAGCAGGAAGCCACGCGCCTGCTGGTCGCCTGCCAGCCACGTCATGTCGCCCACGCGCTGGAATCCGAACATCGAGTAAAAAATATAGAATGGCACCATCGGCAGGTCGTGTGTGCTGTAGCTGGTGGCTGCCGCAACCCACGACGCAACGGCTCCCAGTTCGTTAATGCCCTCCTGCAGTACCTGACCACTCTCGTCCTCCTTGTAATAGGAGACACCTTCGCGATCCTGCGGAATGTAGTTTTGGCCGTACGGATTGTAGATGCCGATCTGCCTGAACAGGCCCTCCATGCCGAAGGTGCGCGCCTCGTCCGCGATGATGGGCACAATCTGTTCGCCGATCGCCTTGTTTTTCAGGAGGATGTTCAACGCCCGGACGAATGCGAGGGTTGAGGAGATTTCGCGGGATTGTTCACCCAACAGGCTCTCAAAATCGGCCAGATCAGGAACCTGAAATTCACCGGTAAATTTGGGGGAACGCTGCGGAAGATAACCGTGAAGAGCATCCCTGCGGGCGTGCAGGTAGTCGTATTCGGCAGAGCCTTCCTCCAGCTGGAGATAGGGGAATTTAGGTATGTCCTCGTCGGAGACGCGGTCGTTCAGCCAAAGGCGATCCCGCATGTGGATGATCGAGGAGAGATCCATTTTCTTGACCTGATGGGCGACGTTTTTGCCCTCGGCGGCGGTACCCATCGAGTAGCCCTTAATGGTCTTGGCCAGAATGACGGTTGGTCGGTCGGTGGTTTCCTCTGCGCGTTTCAGTGCAGCGTAGATTTTTGATGGGTCATGGCCCCCGCGGCGGAGTGCGAAAATCTCATCATCGGTCATGTCCTCGACCAACGCGGCGGTCTCCGGGTATTTGCCGAAGAAATGTTCGCGCACGTACGCGCCGTCCTTGGATTTGAAATTCTGATAATCGCCGTCGACAGTCTCGTTCATTAACTGCAGCAATTTGCCGGACTTGTCCTTGGCCAGGAGGCGATCCCATTCGCTGCCCCAAATGACCTTGATGACGTACCAGCCTGCACCGCGGAAAAGACCTTCGAGTTCCTGAATTATTTTGCCGTTGCCCATCACCGGGCCGTCGAGACGCTGGAGGTTGCAGTTGATGAGGAAGCAGAGGTTGTTCAGTTTTTCGCGGGCGGCGAAGGCAAGCGCACCTCGGGATTCCGGTTCGTCCATCTCTCCATCGCCGAGAAATGCGTAGACTCGTTGCTGCGATGTGTCCTTAAGTCCATTGTTCTCAAGGTAGCGTAAAAACCGCGCCTGATAGATGGACGAAATGGGAGCCAACCCCATCGAGACCGTTGGGAATTGCCAAAAGTCCGGCATCAACTTTGGGTGAGGGTAGGAGGACAGGCCGTTCCCATGTGCCTCCTGCCTAAAGTTATCCAGTTGCGCCTCGGTCAAACGGCCCTCAACGAACGCCCGTGCGTAGATGCCCGGTGAGATGTGCCCTTGATAATAGATTAGGTCGCCTTTGTCCTTTTCGTTTGGCGCACGGAAAAAGTGATTGAACCCAACCTCGTAAAACGTGGCTGCGGATTGGTAAGAGGCCATGTGGCCGCCCAGTTCCAACTCCTTCTTCGATGCCCGGAGCACCATCATGATGGCGTTCCAGCGAATCACGGATCGGATTCGACGCTCGATTGTCAGATCGCCGGGGTAGGGGTGCTCCTCGGAGAGCGGGATCGTGTTGCAGTACTGGGTGTGAATGCCGGTGGGCAGGTCAACCCCGTTGGCCAAGGCCTCGTCGATGACCTGTTCCACAAGGAACTGGGCACGCTCGACACCTTCCGTCTTGATGACGGAGTCGATGGCCTCGAGCCACTCCTTGGTTTCAGCTGGATCTATATCGATCATTGAATATAAACAACGATTGGAAGCTACTTTTTCTCAAAAGTATTCCGCTAACAAAAATGGGGGGAAGTGGTTATTGCCGCTCGTCTGTCATCGCGCTTGGTTTCAAAGCCAAGCGCATATCCTGTTCCCTCGCAAAACCACGCGCGGGGAAGTTAGACGAGTTGGCCCAGTGAGTCAAAAGCCCTTTTTCGATTATTTGCCCCGCATCTGGGCCTTCCAGCTGTCCGGTTTTTCGGAAATGTCGCTGTCTTCCTCGTAATGCTTCTGGAGCTTGGCCAAGCGGTTCTTCATTCGTTTTTGGAGCTTGGCGTGTTCCGGCTTCCCGTAAAGGTTGGTCAGTTCGTCCGGGTCGGCCTTGAGGTCGTACAGTTCCCACTCATTTCCGAACTGGTAAAAGTGCATCAGCTTGTAGCGCTGGGTTCGGATGCCGTAATGTCTGGGTACCATGTGCACGCTCGGGTACTCGTAATAGTGGTAGTAGATGCTCTTGCGCCAGTCATCGGGGGATTGGCCCTTGAGTAGTGGAACGAGTGAGCGCCCCTGCATGTCGCTTGGTATGGGTGCACCGGCCATCTCGAGAAAGGTCTCAGCGTAGTCGAGATTTTGGATGAGTTTTTTATTCCGACTACCTGGCTTGGTGACACCAGGCCACTTGATGATGAACGGCATCATTAGTGACTCCTCGTACATCCAGCGTTTGTCGTACCAACCGTGGTCGCCAATATAGAAGCCCTGATCGGAGGAGTAGATGACCACCGTGTTCTCATCGAGGCCCAGCTCCTTGAGCGTGTCCTGCAGTCGGCCGATGCTTTCATCCACACCCTTGACGCAGCGCAGATAGTTTTTAGCGTAGCGCTGAAATTTCCAACGTACCAAGTCCTTGCCTTTTAGCTTGGCTTTGTGGAACGCCTCGTCCTTCGGGCCGTAGGCAGCGCGCCACTTGGTCAACTGCTCTTGGCTCATGCGCTTCATGTTGTGCCAGGCGGAACGGTCCTGCCGTTTCTGCGAGGGCGGTTGGTTGAATTTCGGTGTGAGATCGACGAACAGGTCGTAATTCAAGTCCATGTGCCGGTCGATTTCCAGTTCCTGATGGCGGGCCGGCGGGGCGTTGTCCTCCCACTTGTCAAACAGCGTCGGCGGCTCGGGGATGGTGATGTCATCGTAGAGGTCCAGGTGGCGTAGGGCAGGCATCCAGTTTCGGTGTGGCGCCTTGTGCTGCACCATCATCATGAACGGCTTGTCCTTGTCCCGTTTTTCCTTGAGCCAGTTCACCGCGAGGTCGGTGACCACGTCGGTGCAGTATCCATCAACACGGCGGCGACCGTCGGGGAAGATCAAATCCGGGTTGTAATACAGCCCCTGGCCCGGCAGCACTGCCCAGTCGTCAAAGCCCTGTGGCTTGCCCTTTAGATGGCTCTTGCCGTAGATCGCAGTTTGGTAGCCGTTCTTGCGGAGGATCTTTGGGAAAATCTGCTGGTTCCAGTCGAACGAATTGCCGTTGTTCATGAATCCATTTTTGTGGCTGTGCTTACCGCTGAGGATCACTGCGCGGCTTGGGCCACAGATGGAGTTCGAACAAAAACTTTTCTCAAACAACATGCCCTCCTTGGCCAGTTTGTCGATAACCGGCGTGGGGTTGACCGACTTGAGCCAGCCGTTGTAGGCGCCAATGGCGTGCGGTGCGTGGTCATCCGTAAAAACGAACAGGATGTTTGGCCGTTCCGACTTGGCCTGAGCCATCATCACCAATCCGGTGAGCAGTGAGAAAAGGGTTATAAAGCGTTTCATGGTATTGAAATCAGGGCGGAAAACCTACCAGCCCAATTCCGCTTGGCCAAGCGATCAGTGGGCCGGGGTGACCGGGCAACACGGTCGTGGGGGATTGATTATTTCCTGAAGCTCGCAGCGAAGTCTTCGCTACTGACCTCGACGGTTTTCTTTTCGTGTGTGGAGTTGGCGATCAACTCGTTGAGCTTGGTCTCCCAAGCGGAGCTGTCCATGGGCAGGTCTACTGCTTGGCCAAGCAGGCCGGAGTAGACCATCACGTTGGCCAACTCAACCGAGCCGAGCCCCTCCGTGCCGGGGGCGATGAGGGCTTCGCCATCGAGGATGGCGTTGACGAAGTTCGTCATCAGTTTGGCGTGCGGCGCGTCGGCCCCAGGGATCGGGATCTCCTCGACGGTGGTCTC
>CAJXAU010000204.1 GCA_913050205.1 uncultured Verrucomicrobiota bacterium | reverse complement strand
TGGTTGTGGGATTCAACCACATTCGGTTTGATTACGAGGTACTGCACGGCTACACGCCGTTGGATCTGCGGCAACTTCCCTCTCTGGACTTAATGGTTGATCTTCAGCAAAAACTGTCGCACCGACTGAAACTCGACTCGATAGCCAACGCGACGTTCGGTGCCGAAAAAATCGCCGACGGACTTCAGGCACTCAAGTGGTACAAGCAGGGCAAAATGATGGAGATTGCCGAGTACTGCTGTTACGATGTGAAAATCACCAAGATGGTGCACGAATTCGGCGCAGAGAATGGTTGTGTGTTCTATAACAACCGCTTCGGTAAGATCCTAAACGTTGAGGTCGACTGGAGCGTGGAGTAACAGCCCCTATTGCAGAGACTGGTAAATCTCGAGGACACGCTCCAAATCCATCCCCTCCGGTTTGGCCTGCAATAGCCATTCTAGATCCTTTTTTGCAGCGTCAAATCTCCGACTCTGTATCAACAGCACCGCCCGGGTCCATCGATCAAAGGCGGAGTCCGGCTGAAGCGCAACCATCGGTTCAACATACCGCAGCAAGTCTGCCGGGGCATCCTTGTTTTGCGCCACACCCATCAGGTTTCGAAGCATGCGCAAAACAATCTCGCGTTTGCTGGAAACCGGAAGTCGATCCACCGGAATACTGCGGCCACTATTCTCCCTCACCAACGCCTCAGTCTCTGCGACAGACATAAGTTTGCCGCCATCGAACGGATCGATGTACTGCTCCCTATTTCCGCGATGGTGTTTCACGATAAAATGCCCCGGGGCTCCCACGCCCACCACGTCCGGGATTCCACAACGAAGGGCCAATTCCATGACCAGTACAGACAACGTAATCGGCAACCCCTCGCGGTCATCGATCACCCGGTTCATGTAGCTGTTGGCCTGATTGTAATAGTCCTGACGACTGCCGTGAAAACCGTTTTCCTTGAAAAGGAATGACAACATTTTTTCCAACTTGGATGCCGCGTCGTCATCACCTTCAAACTGCTCCCTCACCTCATCCGCCATCAGCTTGAGTTGCTTTTCATAGTGTGCAACATCGATGGCCGGATCATCGATCTTGGCGATAAGCATCGAAGCCCGAAATAGGTCGACATCCTTCTCGTCACCCTTAAAAAGCGCGACCAATTGATCCCTCACAAGTCGCCTGTGCAATTGTTCCGACGCCGCTCGCATTCTGGCCGCCTGTTGCTCCAATCGCTTGGCCTCGGTGTCCAGATGTCGCAATGCCCGCTCGGGTGTTTTGCCAGCGCCAGCGATGGTTGGATCGGTGAAACCGCCCTGTGTGGTAGACTCTGAGATCAGTGCTTGGCCAAGCGATTGATCAATCGGAGCAGAGTCATCCGGAACCGTCTTGCCGAGTTGAAAATTGCGAAAGCTGGCGACCGTATTTCGAAACTTGGCCAAGCCGGCACGTCCCTCACTCAGGCCGCGATCACTCGATTCAAAAATCAGGTGACCGTTGACGTAACAGTAAAATCGATTCCCTTCGTTTCGAACTTTCAATCGGTTCCAGTCCCCCGGCAGGTAATGACGCGTCAGACGCTGATCGAGGATGGTCCAAGAAAAAACATTCGCTCCGTCGAACCGGGTGAGCCGCATTTGGCCAGCGCTGGGATAAAAACCGTAGTGGCGGTCTCCGCCATCCGCCGCCCAGGCCAGACCGGCGGCACCGGCCTCATCATCCAGTTTGACCTCCACTGCCAGTTCGAAGGGAGTCTCCGGCACATCCATCGTGGAAAGACACAAAGCTCGCCCGCCAAAACTTTCACCCGCGTGGCTGACGTGAATCCCCCCGCCCTTGCGCCTCCAATGCCCACCAAACACTGTCGCCCACTCTTTCGGATTTAACTGGCCGATGGTCATCCAACGCTTAATCGGAACCGGGTTTGGTTTGTCGAGCAGCGGCTTAAGCAAGTTAGACGGCACGGCAAATCCGAGATTGTCGGTGACGAGCGATTTCAGCGTAATGACCCCGTGTACCCTGCCGTGCAGGTCGAGCATCGGCCCGCCGCTGTTTCCCGGTTCTATCGGCAGTGCAACCTGAAGCATCTCAACACTATCAAGCGTGCGCCGTGCCGAAAGAACACCTTGCACAAAACTGAATTCCAACCCGTGCGGCGTCCCCATCGCCACCACGGGAGAGCCCTGACTCAAACTGGAAGAATCCCCAATCGGCAATGGGGTGAGGCCGGTTTTATCCACCCTCAACACTGCCAGATCGAGTGTGCGATCCCATGCGTGAACCGCCGTCACTTTCAACTCCTCCCCGTTGGCCAGGCGAATCTGTATCGGCCGCCCCTCGCCTATCACGTGCAAACTTGTCGCAATTAACCCATCAGCGGACACAACGAACCCGGTGCCAACTCCCTCTTCATTGTCATCCCGGCCAAACTGCGTCAGCACAACAATCGAATCCCGGATCTGCTTGGCCAAGCGCTTGGCATCGAGCGGTTCCTCCGAGGGCAGCACTTGGCCAAGCGCGCAAGGTATGGATACCAACAGGCCAAGCGCCACCAACACTCTAAATATGTGCATGCCGGAATGTAGCCAAGCGCAACCGTTACCGCACGGCTTTTCCTCTTCTGGACAACGGTGGGCGACTTCGTTACAACTGCCGCCGTCCAATTTCGAATCATGATACACACACTCAATACTTTCGTGCGCCGCAGCCTCCCTGTTTTCTTGGGGCTGGTCACGGCCTCTTCAGCATGGGCTGCCAAGCGGCCTAACATCATCATCGCCATGGCGGATGACATGGGTTGGAGCGATATTGGATGTTACGGGGGTGAGATCAACACGCCCAATCTGGACAAACTCGCCGCAAACGGAGTGCGGTTCACCCAGTTTTACAACACCGGCCGATGCTGCCCCACCCGTGCCACATTGTTGACCGGCACCTACGCTCATCAAGCCGGCATCGGACACATGATGGGGAATCGTAATCTCCCGGGCTTCAAAGGTGACCTGAATCAAAATGTCCGCACCATCGCCGAGGTACTCAAGGCCGCAGGCTACGCCACGTACATGGCTGGCAAGTGGCATGTCACGCCACACATCAAACCCGAAGGCCCAAAATACAACTGGCCCCGACAGCGCGGTTTCGATCGCTTTTACGGAACCATTCACGGAGCCGGTAGTTTCTTTGACCCGAACTCGTTGACCCGCGAAAACACACAGGTCTCGCCGCTCACCGACAAGGGGTACCAGCCAAAAAGCGGCCCGTACTATTATACCGATGCAATCAATGACCACACGGTTCGTTACATTCGGGAGCACAAGGACAAGAAACAGCCGTTTTTCATTTACACTGCACACACGGCCCCACACTGGCCTATGCACGCCCTGCCGGAGGACATCGCGAAGTACAAGGGCAAGTACAACAAGGGTTGGGACGCGATGCGCGAGGCACGCTACCAGCGCCAACTCAAAATGGGGCTGATCGATCCAAAATGGAAAATGGCACCTCGCGATGGAAGAGCACCCGCATGGAAAGACGCCAAGAACAAGGAATGGGAAATTGCCCTAATGGAAGTCTACGCAGCGATGGTCGATCGCATGGATCAGGGAATCGGGAACATCGTGAAGGCACTCGAAGATACCGGCCAACTGGATAATACGTTGATCCTTTTCCTCGCTGATAACGGTGGTTGTGCCGAGAACATGGGCCGGCAAAGAGATATTCGCTACAAGGACACCAATCCGGACAAAATTATCCCGATGGCCAAGGATGCGCTCCAGACTGAGATGATTCCAAAGCGCACTCGCGACGGACGTGTTATCCGCCAGGGCACCTCGGTTATGCCGGGAGATGACACTTACCACGGCTACGGACTCGCATGGGCCAATGCCAGCAACACTCCGTTTCGGGAGTACAAACACTGGGTTCACGAAGGCGGCATTAGTTCCCCCCTCATCGCCCACTGGCCTAAGGGAATCAACCAGAAACGAAACGGAAAACTCGAAAGCCAACCCGGCCATCTGATCGATCTGATGGCCACCTGTGTCGACCTTGCAAAAACCGAGTACCCCGAGAAAGTCGGCGAAGTGGATATCGTCCCGCTGCAAGGGGTCTCGCTCGCTCGCGCGTTTAAAGGAAAAAAATTACGCCGAAAAAAACCGATCTACTGGGAACATGAGGGCAATCGTGCCATGCGGGACGGCAAATGGAAGTTGGTTGCCAAGGGTTCTACCGGCCCATGGGAGCTTTACGATATCGAGGCGGACCGCACGGAGCTAAATAACCTCGCAGAAAAATATCCCAAACGCCTCAAGCGGATGGTCAAAAACTGGGAAGCATGGGCCGTCGCCGCCTTGGCCAAGCCGTGGCCTTGGAAGAATAAGTAGAAAACCAAGCGCTTGGCCAAGCGTAGGAAATTATCTCAAAATTAACGGACTCGCAGGCTCGCCCCTCCACGACGAAGCCAAAAGCAAATTAA
Source organism: uncultured Verrucomicrobiota bacterium (assembly GCA_913050205.1). Taxonomy (GTDB): domain Bacteria; phylum Verrucomicrobiota; class Verrucomicrobiia; order Limisphaerales; family UBA1096; genus UBA1096. The sequence continues at coordinate 21 of CAJXAU010000204.1, read as the reverse complement.
AGGGACGAGCCTGTGAGTCCG
>CAJXAU010000203.1 GCA_913050205.1 uncultured Verrucomicrobiota bacterium | reverse complement strand
AGTGTTGCCGGCCTTCGTTACCACGTGAATGTTGGCGCCATTGTCGCGGAGGAATTTGGTGGGTGCCTTGAATTTCCCGACGACAGAGGCGAACAGCGGTGTCCAGCCGGCGTCGGTCACCGGGTCGATGTTCGCATCGCGCACGAGCAGGGCCGCCACCGTGGACGTTCGTCCCCGTGCCGCCGCCGCGCTTAACGGCGTGGCACCCCAGTCGGTTTTCGCCTCGATGTCGCCTCCGTTGTCCAGTAAGTCGATGACGATCGCTGTGTAGCCATCCAGCGCGGCGAAGTGCATCGGAGTCTGTCCGTTGATATCCCCCGCGTTTGGGTCGGCCTTGGCCTCTAGCAGACGACTGACGGTTTGTTCAAAATCATTTTTGGCAGCGAGATGCAGCGCGGTTTGCCCGAGGTGTCCGATGGTGTTTACCTCAGCGCCGTGCCTAAGCAGCAGATCGACGGAAGAGAGCTTGCCGTTGCGAGTAGCCCAGTGCAGGGGGGTCCATTGCTGATCGCTCTTGAGGTCGATTTCGGCGCCCTGATCAATGAGCCATTCCATCGCCTTGATTGCGCCCGTCCACGCGGCGTGATGTAGCGGCGTGTTGCCAAATTTATCTCCGGCGTTGATGGCGTCGCTGTCCTCCTCAACCAGTGCCTGCAATCGGACGACGTCATCCGAGGCGGCGGCCTGCCAAATAGTGGCCGGTTCCTCCTGTGCCCTGACACCGGTGGCAGCCACGAGCGATAACACGATCGGAAGGAGAATGGCTCGAAACAGCTTGCTCATGAACAGCTGACCTTGGCCAAGCAACCGGAGGGAAGCGAGCTTGGATTCACAAGCACCCCATAAATTGACTCAAAAACGGGGTTGACTCCCGCTTGGCCAAGCGCAAGGCTCTTTCCAAGCCTCTCCGAGTGGAGAGGTAACAGGGTTGGGCTAACTCCGTATGCAGCCTTTCCCTGTTTTTTTTTGAGCGCGACAGATATTGAACACCCCGATCTGGGGGGATGCCAGAAATTCCATATTATAAATATATTATTTAGCATAAAAGTTAAACGGGCAGCATCGTTGTTTGGTTTGGTAGTCTGCGTTGGCCAAGCGGAGGAAATCAAGGCACCGGACAAGGCATCGGTGAAAATCGTTATCGAAAGCAAGGACTCGAACGACGACACGGAGACCGTCTCGGAGGTCGTTGAGTTGGGCAAGCCAAGCGGGGCCAAGGTGGAGGTGCGCCGGATCGAGGTGAAAGAACCCGCAGAAGCAGAAGGCAAGAAAAACTCAGCCAAACGCACCACGCGGGCCTATCGCTTGGTCAGGCCGAAGGCACAGGTGGTCGCGGAGGCTACGTGCAGTTCCCAGCAGACGACGTATCTCGGCATTCACACAACGCCGGTCGAGCCGGGCTTGGCCAAACATCTTGGATTGCCTGATGGGTTTTATCAATCGGTGCAACACATCGCCCCGGACAGCCCTGCTGCTGCCGCGGGTTTGAAGGAACACGATATCCTTCAAAAGGTGAACGACCAGTTGATCATCAACTTTGAGCAGCTCCACGTATTGATCCGATCCAAGAAAGCCGGAGAGAAGGTCAAATTGACTGTCCTAAGGCAGGGCAGTAAAAAGCAGCTCGCCGCCAAGCTGGGCTCAAGGGACGTGGCCGCCGCGGAACCCAGCGGAGCGCATGGCGGTGCGATCTACGGATACATCCCGACACCGGACGGAAAAAAACTGGATTTGAGTTTTCATCCGGCCTCCCCACACGATCTGCCGGAGGACGTGCGCAAGCACATCGAGAAGGAAATGAAAAAACACCACGGGAAGAGCGACAAAAACTATCTTCCCAAATTGCCGGTCGACATCCCCGATGATGTGCGCAAACTCATCGAGGAGCAGATGAAAAACAGCATAAAAGGGGGAATCGATTTTCATTGGCATGGGGATAAAAAAGATCGCAACCACCCCAAGCACAAAGGCGAATCAGAAAAACACGAGGGCAAGCAACACTCCTCATCCAACAACTCGATGAGCCGCACCGTCAAGGCCAGCGGCAAAGGGGAACTGCACTACAAAAAAACCAACGGTCTGGAGACGTTGAAAGCAGTCGGCCCGGACGGGGCGGTATTATTCGATGGCCCCATCAACACGCCCGAGGAAAAGGCTAAAGTCCCCGAAGATATGTTGAAGTGGCTGGAGGAGTCGCTGAAAAACAAGCCGCGCCGCCCGGATTTTCGCCGACATCGCGATCCGTTTTCACCCGGCTCGTTAAAGCCGCGCAAAATTCAACCCGCACGCCCGGGCAAGGCTACCGACGCGTAACCAGCCCCGCAGATTATTCTCATGAATTCCAAAGCCCCCATCTACATGTTCGTCGCCTCAGTCGTTGTGGCCGTGGGCATGTTGTTTTTTGCGGTTAACCGGAGTAGTTCGCAGGAAGGCGAATTGAAAGGACAACAGGCGCAGGAGATCGCCACGCTAAAGCAGAGCATCTCGGCACTGCAGCAGACGGTCAAAAACCAGTCCCGCATCATCGAGCAACTCAGTGATGGTGCAGTCTCCATCGACGAGGTGGACGACACGGAACCGCTCGACTCCACGTTCGCCGGAGGGGAGGAACTTTGGGCGGTGATGGAACCGTTTGTTGAACAGCACATCGAGGATCGCGAAGTACGCAAACGCGAGGAGGCGCATCAAAAAATGGAGGAAGCCATGGCCAAATCCCGCGAGCGGCGTAACGAGCAATTGGCAGAGCAGCTTGGTCTCAACCCATTCCAGACCGAGCAATTGGCCAAGGTTCGAGCTGATTTCAAGCAACGCAGGGACGACCTGTTTAAGGCCAGAGGCGGCATTGCGAACCCGCAGGAACTGCCGGAAAAACTAAAGGCCATCAAGGAGGAGGAAGATCAGGCATTGGCTGGTTTTTTGACTGCGGATCAACTTGAGCAATACAACAAACGCAACTCTTCAGCCCGCGTATTCAGCTTCACCGGCGACGGACAGGAAGGCGTCGCTGGCGCAGTGGGTCGGGCATTGAATTTTTCCATCAACATCCCGGACGGCGAACTGGGGCCACCGCCTGAGTTTCAGGCGATCACGATCGATGCCAGCACAGAAGGTGCCCCGGTCATCCTTGAGGGTGGGGACGGTGCCGCAGTTATTCGTTCCGAAACCCGGGTAATCTCCCCGGCCGGAGGCGAAGCCATCATCATCCGAACCGACGAACCACCCACTCCAGAGGAATAAACAGCGGCTCTCGATGCTATCTACGTAGGAATACGTATATACTTTTTTCTAAATAGTACTTATAAAGGCTGGTCGAGCACTCAATTACTGGAGTACTCGCCGCCGCCATGTATCGATATCTCCTTGCACTTACGCTCCCGCTTGGCCAAGCGCTTGGTCAGGTGGTGGTAGACGACTCATTTGGCCAAGCGGGGCCATTGGATGGGCCAAACTTTCGGATAACAGCAAACTTGGGCAAAACCGTCGGTGGTAATCTGTTTCACAGCTTTGCGGAGTTTAGCCTGACGAGCGATCAATCCGCGACCTTCACCGGGCCGGATTTCATTCAAAACATCCTTGGGCGGGTTACCGGGGGCAAGGCGTCGCACATTGATGGTCTGTTGAAGTCAGAGATCGACGGGGCAGGCTTGTTCCTGATGAACCCAAACGGGATTGTGTTGGGCAAGAACGCGAAGGTGGATGTGTCCGGCTCGTTTGTCCTGACGGCACAGGATCGGATAAAGCTTGGGGATGGGGCGGAGTTCACCTCGAAATCGGATGTCAGCAGTTTCAGTCAGGCGGCCCCGGAGGCGTTTGGTTTTTTGGGCGATAATCCTGCTGGAAAAATTGAGATTAGTGCGAAGAACATAAAACTGGATGTTGATGGGGGAATGTTTGGCCTCGTGGGAAATGATGTTGCTTTCAAAAAAAATGCAAACTTGGAATTGTCTGGTTTTGATGAGGTAAGAATCGAGGCAGAATCGGTTGGTATAGATTTTAAATCATCACTTAATTTTATTAACACGCGGGAAGAAATGCCCACGGACATCACCCTTAAGGCGAAGCAATTTAGCATGAACCGTGGGTTTATCGGAAGCGCCTCCAAGAAAAGAGGCATGCCGACAGGGGAAATTAGGATCACAGGTCTGGATGGACCCGCAGATCGCATCGATATAACCAACCAATCTCGAATCGCGATTAAGAATATGGGTGGTCAAGCTGGCGACTTAGTGTTCGAAGCGGATCGGATTGAAATTAAGAAAAACACCAAATTCGATTTAAAATCTTCCGGGGCACAGGGGCCGTCTTTCATTGTGAATGCGAAATCCTTTAAGACAGAGGACAGCGATGTGGAATGCTTGACGACCGGTCGTGAAGGTGTCGGTGGCGACATTGAGATTAACGCGGATGAGGTAGAGTTGAGCGGATACCTGAGGACGCGGTCCGGCGACAATAATATTACCGAGTCCTGGACCGGTAATGCCGAAACGCACAGTATGAG
>CAJXAU010000202.1 GCA_913050205.1 uncultured Verrucomicrobiota bacterium | reverse complement strand
CCGATGGTACCCTCCTCGATGCTCTCCGCCGGGATGCCCTTGCTTTTCAAAAACTCGATGGTCGTTTTAAACTGGGCCTGAAGTTCGTCGTAACCGGTAGAAAGATTTTTATCCTTGAGGGTGATTTGGCCGCGCCACGAGGCGAGGTCGGAGGTGATGCGTTTCTCGGCCACCCCCTTCACGGTGATGCCGTCATCCACGGACCGCATTTTCTCCAGCGCCCTCCCCCCGATCATCGTGGCGATGATCAGGCCAAGCGCGAGGATGCCCGCCACGCCGTATCCGGTTTTGTCACTCATAGCAGCCATAGAATTCCAATCTGCACCAATCCAATCACAAAACCCAGCACCGCACCAACCCCTTCGATGAACCGGAATTCCCGCCGCATGATTCCCAGTAACATCTCCTCCAATTTGTCGCTTGAGAACGCCTCGACCTTTTCGCGGACGACCTTCTCGACGTCCATGTTTTTCTCGAGGTGCGTGATGAACATATCCCCCAGTTCCGGCACGACCTTGGCCAGACTCTCGACCAGTGAGTGCTTGATCGTGTCGATCATTCCCGAACCGAGAAACATCGACGCCATCGGGATCGCCTCTGTCAGGTTGTTCTTCAAAAAATCGTCTACCTTGGACTCAATTATGGCGCTAACATGCGAGATAAATTCCTCTCCCTGAAGGTGTTTTCGCACGTCCTGCATGGAGAATAACTCGCGCGCCACCAGTTTACCCAACTTCTCAGCCAATACTTTTTGGCGCTTGGGAAACACACCCTGAATTCGCAGGCCAAGGATTCGTTTTTCCTCTCGCGGATGGAACAACATCCGCACGGCGAGGTAGTTTGTGCCCCAGCCAATTACGGCCGCGATCAATGGCAGCAGGCACCATGTCCATTTAAAAAGTTGCGGATCAGTTTCAGTCATTCGTCGCCGTGTCCGTTTTTCGCTGGGGTCGCTCGCCGATGTGTGTGCCGTTGCGTTTTCGGGCAAGCATTACCTGCCTATGTCGCTCGCGCAACCGACCGCGACGCTCGTCGGTTAACTCGTCGGCACATCGCGGACAACTCACTCCCGGTTCGTACTGGGGCGAGCGGGTATCCTCCTCGGAGATCGGCCAGCGGCAGCCAAAGCAAATCTCAAAGTCGCCCTGCTCCAGGCCGTGCTTGACCGCCACCCGGTGGTCGAACACAAAGCAGTCGCCCTCCCAGGTGCTCTCTTCTTCCGGCACACTCTCGAGGTAGCTCAAAATTCCTCCCCGCAAATGAAACACTTGCTTGAAACCGTTTTTCAACAGGTGCGCCGAGGCTTTTTCGCAGCGGATACCACCCGTGCAAAACATCGCGATTTTCGGATGTGTCTCGGGGTCGAGATTGTTTTCCACATACTCAGGCCACTCGCCGAATGTCGTGGTCCTCGGGTCGATCGCCCCGTGAAACGTCCCAACCTCCACCTCATAGTCGTTGCGCGTGTCGATCAATGTCACCTCCGGGTCGTTGATCAACTCATTCCAGTCTTCCGGCTCGACGTATTGCCCCACGGCCTCGTTCGGGTTCACGGATGGATCGCCCAGCGTGACGATCTCCGGGCGCAGGATGACACGCATCCGGTGAAATGTTTTTCGGTCCGTGTACGACAACCGGGTGGGCAGCTTGGCCAGACGCTTGTCGGTGCGAATAAAATCCAGCGCCGCCGCGATCCCCTCACTGGCCCCGGCAATGGTGCCGTTGATGCCTTCGGGGGCGAGTATGATGGTACCCAGCACCGATTGGCTGTCACAGAATGCCTTGATCGAAGTCTGCTTGGCCTCGAAGTCCGGCAGATCAGCAAACAGATAAAATGTGGCTACGGTGTATTCCATTCCCTTGGCCTAGCGGGCTTGCCGCTTGGCCGGGGAGGATGCAAAAAACCAGCAACCTCAACAAGCCATCGTCTCCAAAAGATCGGCTTGGCCAAGCGCGGAGCGGGACGACGCCCCCCCTTCCGGCCACACTCCCGGCTCCGTCTTTCTTGACAAGCGCTTGGCCAAGCGGAACGGTCTGGCCCGGATGGAACGGGATCCTGCAAACATTCCATGGCGTTTTCTAGGCGGACTTTTTCTGCTGACACTGGTGCTGTATTTCGCCGGGTTTTACGGCGTGGAACACATACGCTCCCGCAAAGGCCCCTGGGTCGTGACATTCGACGCTGAATCCGCCCATCCCACGATGACGATTCGCCAACCAGCGCTTGGCATCGACGGATTCCAAGTCGTTTTTAAAAACTCAAACACCAACGGGTTGACCAGCGGCGTGGTGCAATTCGACAACCCAAAGCTCAATGCCCAGCCGATGGACAAAACCCCGGAGAGTAGTCAGGAATTGAAGCAAAAGGCGTTTCCTGTGCCGTTTGGTGAATGTATCTATCAGGATCTAATGATCCTCCCAGGCGTCGTGACGATGAATCTGCTGGGCCACGAGATCGAGTTGATGCCCCGCACATTGGTCATCGATAAAAATGAAGTGCCGTGGAGCACGGCCGGAGCACAGGTCACCCTCGAGCCTCATCCGAAAAAATAGTTATCGGAGGTGCTTCTTTAGAAACGCATCGGTCGCATCCACCGTTGGGATGAACCACTCACGCATATGCCAAAACGGGTGGGGGGCCTCGGGCATTTTGATGAATTCATACGGGATTTTCAGTTCATCAAGCCTTGGCCAAAACGAAGCGTAGCGCAGTCCCGGCTTGTCGAGTTCGCCATCGATAAACAGCATCGGCGGTGTGCGTTTGCTGACATGAGTCACAGGTGAGGCTTCTCGATAGATACCGACTTTTTCAACCGGCAACGCACCCCCCATGAAATCGATCACGGCATCACTACGGAGCGTGCCAGCTGCCTTTTTCAACCGATCCACGATGAACGGTTCGAGAAAATTCATCGCCCCACACATCACCACTGCCGCCTGTACCTCGGAGGAGACACCACGGTGATCGCCCTGCCCCTCAAACCGTTTCACGCCATTGCTCGCAGCCATGAACCCGGCCAGATGCCCCCCTGCCGAGCCACCCATGGTCGCGATGCGATCAGGATCAATGTTGTAGCGACTGGCATTTTTTCTTGTCCACCGAATGGCCGCCTTGCAGTCGTACACTGCAGCCGGGAACGGCTTCTCGCCACTTAACCGATACTGCGGCACCACACACACATAACCCCGCACTGCCAACGCCTGTGCCAAGGCAGCAAACTGGCCCGGGCGGCCGTTCATCCAGCCGCCTCCGTGAAACATCACAATCGCCGGACAGGATTCATCGACCTTGGCCGGGCGATAGAGGTCGAGTGTTAACCGGCGCTTGCGCCGCTCGTCGACGTAGGTGAACAAAATATGCGGCTCTTGAATAACCCCATCGTCCCGATTGGGTTTTACCCGGGTGCGGTCCGGTTCAGTGGGATTCGCCTGAGCCGCAATTTGCAGACCCAGCAGCGTCAAGAAAACGAGGTAAAAGGATCGGCTGAACATGAGACTAATTTAACTCCGCCAACGCATCGGCAAAGGCTTGGCCGATTTGGGTGAGGATTTTGGCGGAGCCGAGGTAGTGGTAGGCGGCGTTGGAGACGCCGGCCTCGAGGATGGCTTGTTCTTCCTTGGTGAAGAGCTTGGCGCTGAATTCGGTCAATATTTTTTCGCGTTGGGCACGGGTGAGCGATTGATCCTTCGATAGCTCGCGGCGCTTGGCGTTGAGCTGGCCGCGACGGTTGACTAGTTCGCCGAGTTGACCGTCCCAGTAGTTCTCGGTGAACACCGCTGTAACATTGCCCTTAAACTCAGGCAGCTTGGCCGGTGCGGCCATGGCTTTGCGGAATTCGCCGTGGATGCCGGCGTAGCGTTTTTGATCCGGGCCGTACTTGGCGATCGGCCCGCCCGCACCCATCACGCCGATGACGAAGGGCAGCTTGGGTGCCTTCAAGTCCTTGCGCACATCGCGGATGAAGTGCGCGAGGTTTTTGCTGTACGTATCGTAACTACCCGGCTGGCCGCGCGTGGGATAGGTGCCGCCATCGACCATGTCGTTCCAGCCCTGAAACCAAACGAAGCCTGCCAGCTCGTAGCCGGCCTTGGCATCGTATTTCGGGTACACGCGCTTGATGTCGCCGAGCACTTTGCGGATGTGTTCGAGCATGAGCCGATAATAAACGCCGGTGCGCTCGGCGCGGGCCTTGCGTTCAGCCGCGACATCCTTGTTGCGCTTTTTGAAATTCTCGATTTGTTGCTCGTTGAATTGATATGGCCCTGCGCTTGGTGATCGGAAGTCCGTGTTCAGCGATTTACCGCCCCAAGAGGTTTTGATGATCAAAATCGGTTCGCCGACGTGCTGTTGCATGGTGATGCCGAAGGTCAGTTCCGGCCCAATCTTCGGCTCGCGTCCGCCAGCGCCGTAACCAACGGTCAGCTTCCCCTCCTTCACGCCGGATTCCTCCGAGGTATCGATCGACGAAATCCAAATCTGGTCATGCACCTTGGCCGTG
>CAJXAU010000201.1 GCA_913050205.1 uncultured Verrucomicrobiota bacterium | reverse complement strand
TTGGACGAGTTTTACGATCCGGAAACCGAGTACAAGATCATCACGAGCTACGACAAGAGCCGGTTCGACTCAAACAACAAGGTCTTCCTCGACATCGTTCGCAAGCCGCCCTCCAACCGGTGCTACTATTGCCACTCTACGCAGGATCTCCAGACACCCGGCAAGAATGAATGGGTTCACAACGAGGACGTTCACTTGGCCTCGGGAATGAGTTGTGCTGACTGCCACCGTAACGGGGCGGATCACATGATTGGCAGGGGAGACGTTGAGCCTTCGGGTAATCCCCACGATTCTGCTGATTACCTGAAAAACTACGATGCAAAGAAACACGCCTCGTACTCCTGCCAGGGGTGTCACCTTGGTAATCCCAATGCCGAAAACCAGGCAGACCGGATGGGTGGCCACTTGGGTGCGCCGATACCCGAACACAAGGGCATCCCGGTGGTACACTTCGAAAAACTTTCCTGCACCGCCTGTCACTCCGGGCGTTTGCCGGAGCAAAACACGGCGAGAGTTCGGACCGCGAGAATGCACAAGCTGGGTCTGCACGGTCGCCATGCGGCAAACAGGCAGTTGCCCCATGTCATTACCCCGGTTTTCGCCAAGATGGCCAACGGTAAAATCGGGCCACACAACATGATTTGGCCCTCATATTGGGGAACCCGGACAGCCCCGGCGTTTTGGGGGACGCGTGTTGATGGCGTTGTCACACCGATTTCGGTTGAGACAGTGTTTGATATTGCCACGGAAGCGTTGAACGCTGAGGTCGAAGGGAAGGAACAGACACAAGGCGTATTACCAGATGAAACGATCGTCGCAGTGCTTAAGTTGATCGGGGAACACAACGAGGGGGCGGAGGAGGATGTTGAAGAGGTTGACGCCGTTGAGGAAAAGGCGGTTGAAGAGGAATCGTCAACCAAGGCCGAGGCTCCGAAACCGGAACCGGTGTTCGTCTCACGCGGCAAGTTGCACAGCTTGCGGGATGGTAAGTTGCACAGCGAATCGCACGAAGTGGCGGAGACCGTCATAAAGCCGATTGCCCCGGCGTTGATACGGGAAATCGCATCGGATGAACTTGGGGTGGAAATGGAAGACCCCGAACGGGTTAATGACTGGATCGAGTTGACTGAGGATCAAATCTCAAAAGTACTAAAGTTGGTTAGCGAGTACGAATGGGAGTTGGAAAGTTGGGAGGCCAAGCCGGAGCCGATTTACGTTGCGGGTGGTCGCCTGTACAGTTTTAGGAACAAGGTGCTTGTTAACAAACCTCACGAAATCGCCGAGCCATACAAGTGGCCCATCGCCCACGATGTGAGACCCGCTTCGCAGTCGCTCGGTTCAAACGGACGTTGTGCGGACTGCCACGATGAGGAGTCTCCGTTTATCTTTGGTAAGGTGGAGATCGACACGCCCGTTAAGCCGGGTAAAAAACAAACCGTGTCCATGACTGAGTTTGGCGGTTTGGATCCCGGTTATTACCAGTCGTTCGCCTTCACATTCCTGTTTCGCCCATGGATGAAGGGACTGATTATCGTGGCGTGCGCGGTCGCCGGGTTGGTCTTGTTGTTGTTCGCATTGAAAGGTATGGATCGACTGATCACCACGGTCGGTCGAGAAAAATAACCGGGATAGAAAAAGATGTTTCAGTCAATTTCATGGGCATCGCTGATCGTTGTATTTCTCGGGATCGTGATCCATCTCTGCGCTGGTATTGGCGCCGGGCAAGCCAAGCGCAAGGCAAAAGCCAAACGCCATAAACTGTGGTGCTGCGCCTGGCGTGATGACCTTGATACGCTTGGCAAACTAAAGCGCTTGGCCGGTGTCGTGGCGGTTGTCAGTCTTTTGATCATGGCCGTGACAGCGTTCTCCGGTCGGTTGGCCGCGAACGAGATGATGACCGGTTATACCCTGTTGATTCACGTGGGAGCCGCCCCGGTGTTTCTCCTGAGCTCAATCTTTATCTTGATCACTTGGTCGTACCAATGCCGCTTGACGGAGGCTGAGTGGGATGAATTAACCAAGCGCTTTCGATTTCAGCCCGTGAAAACCAAAGACTCGGGGCTGTTGATCAAGTTGACCTTCTGGGGGGCTATGTTTCTGACCGTGCCGGCCTGCCTATCCATCGTTGCGATCATGTTCACTATTTTCGGATCGCATAGTCAGGAATTACTAGTCGGCGTTCACCAGTACACCGGGTTGGGAATCGTCCTGTTTACCATCGTTCATGTGTATTTGTTGTTGCGTCGTCAGGGCAAGTGACCCGCTTGGCCAAGCGCTTGGCCAACTTCAAACGTAGACGTAGTAACGGTACCAAAGAAAGTTCCAAATCAGGCTGCAGCCTGTAGCCATCAACTTAACGGTATTCTTGCTGACAAACGCATCGCTCCAATTCTGCGTAGCCTTAAATTTTCCAGCCAACGAGTTCGCCCAGTTGACCGGTCTCACCCAAACATTTGTCGTGAGGTAGATCACCAGATTTTGAATCACGTAAAGTGATACGGCAGTGACGATGATGAACTTGGTTACCTGACCAGGGGCATCGAATGTTCTTGGTTGGAACACAAAAAAATTAGCCGCAAAACTAAATGCCATCGCCACACTGGTGGAGCAGATGTTTGCCGGAATCCGGGGAATCCTGCGGGTCAGCAGGTTGTAGATCACAAAATCCACCGCCGTATTGGCCACGCCTACGAGCCCAAACAGGGTGATTTGCCAGGGGATGGATGGGGCGGGCATTTCAGACAACATCATGTACGCGGCGAGCTTGGCGGTCGGCGGCGGGAGTATGTTGGGTTGGAGCATGGAGAGTCAACGGTTCTCCGTCTGTTTTGCCTTGCACGCCGGAGTGGGAAACGGCAGCGTCTTCGGACGCACTTGAACTTTTATTTTTTACCATGAAACGACGTTCCTTTTTGATGAAATCGTCTGCGGCCGCCTTCGGGTTTCAGGTCGTGGGGAGTCACGTGTTAAAGGCTGCCAAGGGCGGCAACACACCTAACGGAAAAATCCGGATTGCTGCCATCGGTGTGGGTGGCCGGGGTGGTGCCAATCTCGGGGCCATGGCCGGTGAGGAAATCGTGGCACTCTGCGACGTGGACGACCGCCGTGCTGCGCATTCCTACAAAAAATTCCCCAAGGCCAAGCGCTTCAAGGATTTTCGGAAGATGTACGACCAGATGGGCGATCAGATTGACGCCGTCCTCGTCGCCACGCCGGACCATACCCATGCGGTGCAGATTATGGGAGCCATCGGCCGGGGCAAACATGTCTATTCCGAGAAGCCACTCGCTCACTCCGTCGCCGAAGTACGCACCCTGCAAAAGGCAGCCAAGGAAAAAGGCGTGATCACGCAGGTAGGCAATCAGGGCCATTCCTCCGAGCACATCCGTTTGTTCTGCGAAATGGTTTGGGCGGGCGCGATTGGGAACGTCTCCGAGATTCACTGCGGTTGTGATGCCTTCAAAAATGTCTACTGCCAGATTAACAAGCAGAAGGCGATCGAAACCGAGGAACACGAAGTGCCCGAGGGTCTCGACTGGGATCTGTGGCTTGGCCCGGCGGCCGACCGTGCCTACAACCCGGCTTATCTTCCGTTCAACTGGCGCGGCTTTTCAGCGTTCGGCAGCGGCTGCATCGGAGACTGGGTTTGCCATGTTGTCGATCCCTCCTATTGGGCGTTTGACCTCGGGATGCCAACCGCAATCACAGCGGACACCAAGGGGTACGACCCGAAGAAGCATTCCGAGTTTTATCCCAAGGGCACTCGGATCACCTATGAATTCCCGGCCAAGGGCGAACGTGGCCCGGTCAAGCTGGTCTGGTATGATGGCGACTATTCCATCCCACAACCGGATGAGTTGACTGCGGAAAAACGCAAAGTGGTCGGCACCGGCGCGGTGGTCATTGGCGATCAGGGCAAGATCATGCATGGCTCACATGGCGCCGGCGGTTGCCGTATTATCCCCGAGGCAAAGATGCGTGAGTTCGGCAAACCGAACAAATCCATCCCGCGCATCAACGGCTCGCACCAGAGCGACTGGCTGAACGCCATCCGAGCTGGTAAGGAGGCGGGTTCGCCGTTCAGCTACGGTGGCGCGCTCAGCGAGATCGGCCTGTTGGGCATGATCGCCATTCAACGAACCTGGGGTTCCAAGGGAGGCGACCGCACCGGATTGCGTCTCGAGTGGGACTCCGAGAAAATGAAATTCACCAACGACGACGAGGCAAACAAACTTGTGAATCCGCCTTATCGCACCGGTTGGAAACTTTGACCCCTTAAACGATTTAAACAAACACCGCTTGGCCAAGCGCTTGGCCAAGCGGGTTTTTTATAACCAAACACGGAGAGAAACATGTTGAAATCTAACCGCCTGATTGCACTTGGCCTGTTGGCCGCAGCAATCCTCTGCAGCTTGGCCAAGCCATTGGCCAAGGCCCCGAACGTCCTTTTTGCCATCTCGGACGACCAATCGTATCCGCACGCCTCAGCGTACGGTTGCCGCGGTA
>CAJXAU010000200.1 GCA_913050205.1 uncultured Verrucomicrobiota bacterium | reverse complement strand
CGGAGGCCAAGGAAGAGACCAAGCCCAAGGCCGAGGCAAAAGAGGAGGCCAAGCCCGAGGAGGAGGAAGATCCTTCAAACGTGGAGGCACCCTCGGCAAAGGAACTCTTGACCAGCGACGATCCTGCTCCAGCGAAAGTCGTCAAGGCCAAGAAATCCAAGAATGTTCACTCAGGCATCGCCACCATTCTGGCCACGTTCAACAACACGCACGTTTCACTAACTGATAAGCAGGGCAACCTGATCGCTTGGTCTACCGCAGGCAAGACCGGTTTTCGCGGTTCCCGCAAAAGCACCTCGTACGCCGCACAAAAAGTGGCGCAAGACGCCGCCCGCCGGGCCATGTCCCACGGGTTGAAAGAGGTTGAAGTCCGCGTCAAAGGGCCGGGGTCCGGCCGTGAGTCCGCGATACGCGCACTGCAGGCAGTGGGGTTGGAGATCACCTCCATCCGCGACGTCACCCCCATCCCGCACAATGGTTGCCGCCCCAAGAAGCGGCGCAGGGTATAAAAGGAATTTAAGGCATGGCACGATACACAGGTCCACGCGACAAGATTAGCCGACGCTTCGGTATCCCGGTTTTCGGTCCCTCGAAATATCTCGAGCGCAAGAATTATCCCCCGGGCACCCACGGGCCGCGCGCCCGTCGCAAGCACTCCGATTACGCACTGGCGTTGATGGAGAAGCAGAAGCTCCGTTACCACTACGGGTTGATGGAGAAGCAATTCCGCTCGATCTACGAGAAGGCACGCCGCCATAGGGGTGTGACCGGTGAGATCATGCTGCAGTTGCTCGAGAGCCGTCTGGACAACATTGTCTACCGCCTTGGCTTTGGTGCCACCCGTGCGCAGGCTCGCCAGATGGTGTCGCATGGTCATGTGAACGTGAACGGCGGCAAGCTGACCATCCCGTCCTACACCGCCAGAATCAATGACGTGATCGAGGTGAAGGATCGCAGTGCCTCCCGCCAGTTGGCCACCCGTAACCTTGAGTACTCCACCAGCCGCGTGGTGCCCGAGTGGTTGCAGTTGGAGAAGGACGCCTTTCGCGGCACCGTGATGCGTGTGCCGACTCGCGATGAGATACAGCCCATCGCCGACGAACAGACGATCGTAGAATTTTATTCCCGTTAACCTCTTCGTCCTTGTGGACGGGGAAAGCAATTATACGGGCCTCGTTATGAACGGGAATAACGATGACGAGGCCAGATTAAAATTGCTCAAAAACAAAACGTTATGCCAATAAGACTGGGTCACTTCGAGAAGCCGGATAAGTTAACCAAATCCGACGATTCCAACGACACGTATGCCAAGTACGCCGCCGAGCCGTTTGAAACCGGCTTCGGTCACACAATCGGTAACTCACTTCGCCGTGTGCTGCTTTCCTCCCTCGAGGGGGCGGCCATCACCTCGGTGAAAATTGAGGGTGCCGACCATGAGTTCACCACCGTTCCCGGTGTCGTGGAGGATGTCACCGACATCGTCCTGAACCTAAAGAAAGTAAAGTTTCGCCACACCAGCCGCGAACCGCAGGAGGTGCGCCTTAGCGTGACCGCGGAGGGTGTTGTCACTGCGGGCGATCTGGAATTGCCGCCGGGACTCAAGGTCGTCAACAAAAAGCAGGTCATCTGCACGACCGACAAAAAGAAAAAGGTCGAGATGGTGATGGAGGTGCAGGTGGGCCGTGGATTCCTTCCCGGCGACGCCAACAAGAAGGAGGATCAACCCATCGGCGTGATCCCGATCGACTCCATTTTCTCGCCGGTCACCCGCGTACGCTACGGCATTGAGGCCGCCCGTGTGGGGCAACGCACCGACTACGACAAGTTGATCCTCGAAATGTGGACCGATGGTCGTTTGAACCCGGACGAAGCCCTCAAGCAGGCTTCCGAGATTCTGTCCCATCACCTTTCCGTGTTCACCGGTGTCAACGATGAGGCATTCGAGTTCGAGCAAGACGCCAAGGCCAAGGACGAAAACCGCGAGGCCCAACGCAAACTGCTTAACACCAGCGTCAACGAGATCGAGTTGAGCGTTCGCGCGGCCAACTGCCTGAACAACGCCAACATCACCACGCTGGGGCACCTCGCCATGAAGTCCGAGGCCGAGATGCTCAAGTACCGTAACTTCGGCAAAAAATCACTGACCGAGATCAAGGAGAAACTGAAGGAGTACAACCTTTCGCTGGGCGAGAAAATCGATCCCACGTTGTTGGACTCTCCCCCGACGCCGGCTCCGGCCGACGCGTTCGAGGATCCTCCCATCGAGGAATAACCACAACCCCAGCATAAAAAATGCGACACAGAGTTAGAACAGCCAAATTGGGCCGCACCGGGGAGCATCGAAACGCAATGCTCGCAAACCTCGTCTGCAGCCTCATTAAAGACGATAGAATCAAGACCACAGTGGCCAAGGCCAAGGCGGCTCGCGTTGTTGCCGAGAAGATGGTGACGTTGGGGAAAAAAGGCACGCTGCATCACCGCCGCCTTGCGGCTGCCAGGTTGCGTGCTCCGCAACGTAAATTCTTCCCCAAAACCAAGGGGGTGGACGGCAAGACACTTCGCAATACATGGCGCAACGAGCACGATGTCGTGCACAAGCTTTTCGACGAGATCGCGCCCAAGATGCAAAACCGCCAGGGCGGCTACACCCGGATCGTCAGGCTTGCCGGCGCTCGCAAGGGCGACGCGGCGGAGATGGCCTACCTGACGTGGATCTTTGACGACGTGGCTCCGGTTGAGCCCGCCAAGGCGGAGACCCCGACTGCGGAAGCAGCAGCTCCGGCGGCAGAACCCAAGGCTGAAGAACCGACCGATACAGTTGAGGACTCAGCACCTGCAGAAGCAAAAGCGGAGGAGAGTGCCGAGGCCCCGGCAGAAGAGGCCGCTGCAGAAGCCTCCGAGGATGCTAAAGCCGAAGAGCCCAAGGAAGAGAAGTAATTCTTACCTGATACCACTTGCGAAGGCCCACGGAAACGTGGGCCTTTTTGCTTGGCCAAGCGCTTGGCCCGGCGGAGTATTCTCCCAGCGTGGCAAGGATTCGCACAATTACGGTATTGGTCGGTCTCGTTTGGCTGGTAGCAAGCCAAGCGCTTGGCCAAGCGGCAGCACCCGCACAGGGCAACGAAGACAGTACGGCCCTGCTCAAGCGACTTAAGGCTGACACGAGCGCAGGTGACGCCGAGGCTGCCTTCCGCTTGGCCGAACTGTATCGAGCGGGCGGTTCTGGCGTGAGCCATGACATTCGGCTGGCGGTCAACTACTACCAACTGGCGGCCCGCTTGGGCAACCACCCCGAAGCCATGAACACACTTGGCATTCTTTACGAGCAGGGTGTGGGTGTGGCGAAAAGTCAGGCGACGGCATTTGAGTGGTTTGAAAAGGCGGCCTGGGCCGGCAGCGCCGAGGCGCGGGCGAATCTGGGGAAAATTCATGCAAGCGGTGAAATTGGTGTTCAGGATTACCGCTTGGCCACGGCAGAACTGAAAAAGGCCGCCGGAGACTGGATCAGTGTTCGTGTGCCACTGGACAGGCTGCAGATTACTCCGGGAAAATCATTTCTGGTCAGGGCCACTTCAATCACCCGCGAAAAGGAGGATGCTGAGCCGGAGTATGATTGGACCGCAATACGCCGGGTCAAGTGGGAGGGGAACGCATTCCGACGGCCGATCTTCGATCCGAATTATGATTCGTCCGAGGCTGCAGACATCACTGTGGTGGACCTACACAGTGTCGGAGACGAGTTGAAGATCGACATCGGAATGTTTGACGCGAGAGAACCGTCCACCAAGCCAGTTCATTTTGTTTTGCTGTTTGATCTGGACGGCCGGGACAATGCGGTTAGTTCATTCCGTATGAGCGGGGCCCCTGCGTTGGTGCCGGAACGGTTGCCTAATGCCGAGCACGCCGTGCAGGTTGTGCTTGGGGCGGACCGGGCCGGGGCGGTGGGGGTGTATCTGCTTTCCGGCGCGGCCCCGGAATCGCTACCCAAGGGTCGGTATTTCAGCGGAAACAACGCGGGAGCACAGCATGATCTCGGTATCATTTATACCCATGGCAAAGAAAACGCGGCTGAGGTGGGAGGCGGAATCAATCAAAACTACCAGACTGCTGCCGATTGGTACTTTCGCGCTGCGGAACAGGGACATGCCCGGGCGCAGAACAATATCGGCGTTCTGTTTTATAAGAAAACCCAGACGCGTCGGGATCAACGCAGACTATCGAAACGTGATCCCGAGCCTAAACCGATTGAACAGGCTGCCTATTGGTATCGGCTGGCTTCGGCAAAGGGGCACGCTGAGGCGCATGCCAACCTTGGGTTTCTTTATGAGACCGGAATGCTGGATACAGACTTGGCCGGGCAACCGGTTCGCAGCCTGTTAAACCAGTCTCGCGATCTTTACCTAAAAGCAGCTGACCCGGGGGCGGTTGGCAGGGAAGCGGAGGGCGGGAAGCGTTCTGCTGCGAATGTACCCGGTCTGGCCGTGGCACAGCATCATCTTGGTTCGCTGTACGATCCTGACGAATCGCTGGC
>CAJXAU010000199.1 GCA_913050205.1 uncultured Verrucomicrobiota bacterium | reverse complement strand
TTTCGACGTCGTCGTAGCGGCCCTCCCAGTCCTTGGCCAAGCTCTGCTTGGGCGCAAGTCGGAAGATACGACCGGTGTGTTTCTGCAGCACGGCGTTGCCGCATATGTCGCCATCATGCCAGTCAAGAACGAACACGTTACCGGCCGGGCCAATCTCCATGCTGAATCCGATCCACTGCTCGTTGTTTGCGTGCATGAAATCCTTGTGATGCTTGCCCACATAGCCGGAGCCGGTCGGGACCAGTTCATCGGTCAGCACCGCGTGCTCGTGGATGTTGGCCATGAAAATCTTGCCCTGATACTCGTCCGGATAAGCGTCAGAAAGGTAGACGCGCGCGCCGCCGTGGGCCGAGCGGTGGCGGTGATTCGCGATCGTCCGGATGTCACTGTAGACGTACGGATTGAAATGGCGACCGGCCTGACGGTGGTACGCACCGCCGGGGATCACATGCCACAGGTGAGGGATCACGCAGGCGCTGATGAACAGTTGCCCCTTGGCGTCGTAGTCAATACCCCACGGGTTGCTGAAGCCGTGTGCGACAATCTCGAACTCGTCCTTGGTCGGGTGATAGCGCCAGACTCCGCCGTTGATCGGCTGGCCTTCGCCCTCGAACTCGACCGATTTCGGGTACGGCTCGCCATGCTTGAAAATCTTCCCGGCCCCCTTCGGCTTGCCGACCACCGACGGGGTGAACACACCCTGACAGCCGTAGATCCAGCCGTCCGGCCCCCAGTGCAGACTGTTGAGCACCTCGTGCCGGTCGCGGATGCCCCAACCGGTCAGGCGCACCTCGATGTCATCAACATCGGCTTTGTCGTCCTTATTGCGGTCCGGGACGAACAACAAATTCGGCGGGGCACCGAGCCACAGGCCATCGAGCCCCACCGCCACGGCGGATGGAAACGGAATGCCCTCAAGAAATACCGAGCGCTTGTCGGCAACGCCGTCGCGGTCGGTGTCCTCCAAAATCAAAATGCGACTGTCGCCCGAGGCGGAGAAGCCGCGGCCGCGTGTTTCGTAGTCTCGGTTTTCAGCCACCCACATGCGGCCCTTGTCGTCCCAGCAAAACGCCATCGGCTGGGTAATCATTGGCTCGTTGGCCCATGAGTTTACAGAGAAGCCGTCCTCGATGGTGGAGTTGTCGACCGCCTCCTGCGGGGAAAGAAACTTGGCCTCGCGGCCGGCTCGCTTGGCCAGGTGCCAGAGTGCGTACGTCCCCCGCTGGCCGGTGTAGACTTTCCAACGGTTGGTCAGGTCATTGTCATCGAGTTTGCCGCCGTAGACCTGAATTTGGTGCCGTATGATCTCGGTCTTGCCCTTGGCAATGTTCCAGTCGCCCAGTCGCGCCCGTACCGGGCCGACACCGAGTTGGCCATCGACCCGCCACGGTTGCGGGTAGCCCTTGTTCTTCGGGTGATCAAAAATTGCGATATGCCCCTGATCCTTCCGGCCGTCGATTTCCATGCCGACATCGAGCCACATGGCCCGCTTGCCCTCTGCCCGTTTGTTGGTATCGCGCGCAGTGTTGACCGCCTCGCCCTTGATGCCCTTCTTCCACGGCATGCGCACAAAGAGTCCGCCATACGGATACTTACCGATGGTCACATCGGTCTGTCCGGTGCCATGCCACTCGAGGTTGAGCACGTGCCGGTCATTCTCCGAAGTCATCGACCAGCGCTGGGTCTCGGTGAGCACCGCGTTGCCGTCGGCATCGAGCAGATCGTAGACTGTCTCCCACTTGACCGACTCGCCCTTGGCCTCGAGTACTTTCACGTCCTTGCGCTTCCAATAATCGCCTTTGGGATTGTGGAAATAGTCACGGCCGTTCACACGGGTGAATCCCCAGTAGATCCCGGTCTGGTGTTTGTGATGCCCGGGGCTGTACTGGGTGAACACACCCTTGCCGTCCGGCCCGATGATCGGGTGCAGGTACGGGCGATGATCGGCGGCGGCATTCTGGGTGACCACCGGCTTGGCCAAGCCGTCGCGGTGAATGGTGATCGTGCCGGTCTTCTCATCGAGCTTCGCCTCGAGCGAGTGGGCGGCGGTGGATTGCACCAGGCCAAGCGCCACGAGTGGCAACACCAGTGTTTTTGAAAAAACGAATTTCATGTCAGTACGCGCCAAGCGACAATCCGACTGGGGATTCTCGGGCGGCTCCGCGGATGCTACCGGCAGGAGGCCAAACAGCAATCAAAAATCAGGTTTTTTAACTATTGTGCTTGGCCAAGCACTTGGCCGGGCTGAGGCCGAAAAAGGTCGCGTCCGCGAGCAGCAGCCGCAACACTCCGCAGCGCAACGTGATGAATCCATTTTTTCGAACCCTGATGATATTGGCGCTTGGCCTGTGGGCCGACGTCGCGCTTGGCCAAACCCGGCTCGATCTGATCGGAATGAAGCCGGTTCCGGAAGACGCAACCCAGCAGACCATCACCCTCCGAATCAGCGATGCCGCGAAAGACTCAGTGCTGGAAATCCAAGGCTCGAGCAATCTCAAGGAATGGGCCGCGCTTGGCCAAGTGATCGCCGGCGAAGAACCGCTCGACTGGAAACACAAGCTGCCCGTTGCCGCTGCACCCTATTTTTTTCGGGTCAAGGTCAACGCCCCGGGTGAAATTCTGGCCGATGGCCTTTACGCAAAAATCACCACCAACCTCGGTGAAATGACAGCCAAGCTGGAGTACGAGAAAGTGCCGCTCATTGTGGCTAATTTCGTCGGCTTGGCGGAAGGCACCAAGTTTTACAACAAGGACAACACAAAGGAGCCAATCGATCCCGAGGGCAAGCCGTACTACGACGGTCTGATCTTTCACCGGGTGATTAAGGACTTCATGATCCAGGGCGGCTGCCCTCTGGGAACCGGCACCGGCAACCCAAGCTACTGGCTGCCGGACCAGTTTCACCCCGACCTCAAGCACGACGGGCCGGGCGTCCTCTCGATGGCCAACTCCGGCGAGCACACCAACGGCAGCCAGTTTTTTATCACACACGCTGCCACGCCGTGGCTGGATTTCGATGACACCCGTGCAGGCAACCACTCCGTTTTTGGCAAAGTGATCGAGGGATTGGATGTGATCGACAAAATCGCCGCCGTCCGTACCGGCGACAACAATAAACCCGCTGAACAAGTGACCATCGAGAGCGTTCGAATCATTCGACAGGGAGAAAAGGCCAAGGCGTTTAAGGCCACCGAACAAGCCATCGACCAGTTGCTGCGGAATATCGCCACGAGGCAGATGAAGGAGATTCAGGAGGAACTCAAAATCGAGCCGACCGACTCGGGATTGATTTACGAGAAAGTCAAGGACGGCGAGGGTGAATTGATCAAGGATACCGACATCGTCACGTTTCACTTTATCGCGGAGTTGGTGACCGAGGTCGGTGTGTTCGGGCGAGTCTTCGCGGACTCCGTCAACCCACGCCCGGCACCGCTCAGACTCGCAGTGAGCGAGTTGGGCAACGTGCTCCCCGGCGTGGCGGAGGGGGTGCAACTCATGAAGAAAGGTGGTCACGCCGTACTCTACATGCCGCCGGAACTGGCATACGGCAAAAGCGGCCACTACAACGCACGAGTGCCGGCACACTCGGTCGTGATTATGGAAGTACTGATCAACAATGTTGAGCCCGGAGAGTGATCAGCGGATCAGCCGCGCCCGGTAAAACTCCTGTGTCGCCTTGGTGGTGTTGGAATATTCCAACACGCCGGAGCCATCAATCAGTTCCATCTCCGGGCCTGTCTCCCACTGTTTCAGATCCGGGCTGCGGTCCAGCGTGAAACGTTGGCCGGGAAAACCGCGAAACACAAACCGGTTGATGATCTCACTGTCATTCGCACTGGAGCGATCCCAGCGGATCAGGATTGGCGTACTGCGCGGCACGATTTGTTTTCGCAGGATGATTCCCTCCAGCCCCACGCTGAGCAACTGCCCATCGTTCGCCAGCGCCCCGTAAAGGGACAGCCCGGTGATCACACTCCGGGGCTGCCAGCTCTCAAGATCCGGGCTGGTCAAAACTGTGCCATTGGCCCCCACCACGAACCATTGGTCACCAACCTTTGTCACATCATTGAGCCATTGGCTGGTGCCGCTGTCGCGCCGTGTCCACGTCTCGCCGTCGGGGCTGGTGAGGAGGGTGCCCGCCTGGCCTACGGCCACCAGTTGGTCGGCAAACGACCGCACTCGATAAATCCACTGCTCTGTGCCGGAAGTGCGCCTCATCCACTCCTCACCGGTTGGCGAGGTCAGGATTACCCCGTGTTCACCTACGGCCACAAATTGTTCCTTAAATGCCTCAACACTGGTGAGGATGCCGGAGGTCGGAGCCTGGTGCTTGTCCCATTTTTTTCCGTCCTTCGTGGTCAACACAGTACCCTTGCCCCCGGTGACGATCCATGTGTCGTCCATCACCGCCACGCCCTGCAGATCATTCTCCGTCAACGCCGGCTCGACCGCGTTCCAGACGATGCCGAGGGTGTTCACCCGATTGGTCACCGACTCGCCCTGTTCGTTTTGCGTGACCACGTTGGTCCATGAA
>CAJXAU010000198.1 GCA_913050205.1 uncultured Verrucomicrobiota bacterium | reverse complement strand
CGATCCACATACTCGCCGTCGCGAAAGTCCTGCACCTCCAGCGAGTCCACCAGTTTATTCAACTGTTTGACGATCTGGTCGAGCGTGGTGTCATCCCCACGGGTTACGATGGTCATGCGGGACATGCTCGGATCGTGGGTCGGGGCCACGTTTAACGAGTCGATGTTGAACCCCCGGCCACTAAACAGACCAGCGACGCGCGTGAGCACGCCGAACTTGTTTTGAACCAGTACTGAAATGGTGTGTCGCATGATTGCGTCGCCGGTTGGCCAAGCGCTTGGCTAAAAAAGAATCCCGCGCCGATGAAAAGCCACGGGAATTCCGGACAACCGGGCGGAGACGCTAGGACAAGGCCCAAACCGGGTCAACTCTTTTGCCGTTTGGCCAAGCGTGCAGTGTCACGGGCCAAGCGCAAGGATTACCGGCACGGCACGGCTCACCCGGCCATCGGGGGCACGATACAGGGCCACGATCGCTGCCTTTTTTTTAGGTACCTTGTCCGCCGCCCAGCGGAATTGAAAATTATACGCCACCCCGATCCGGGTTGAGGACATGTGCCGACTCAACGTAGCTGAGTCAAATTTCCATACCTGCAGCGGCTCCCCCTCGGCCTCAGTCTCGAACAGCGCGAACTCAAGCGCTCCCTCCCTGATCTTCACCGGCTTGGCACTGTCGTGGTCGATGGCGTAAATTTTTGCAGAAAAACCGTCCGGCCCCGGCACATTGTCAAAATTCAGAACGGTTGGAGAGGTGAAAAGGCGAATGGAATCAACCGTGCTCCTGCCACCTGAACCCATCGAGAAACCACCGTCCCCCTTCCCTTCGCCATCCGTTACACACCCGATTCCCACTTGGCCAAGTGCTAAGGCGAATAATATCCTCTTGGCCAAGCGCCAACTGAACATGGCTCTGGACAGCGGCGCCGACATCAAATCTTGTTCTCTAGCTTGGGTTGTTCCTTCTTCGGCTCCACCCCGCCCTGTTCCTCTCGCGCCTTGGGCTTGATCGAATCAAGGATGCGTAACTGGGTTTTATTACGCTCGCTTTTCCTTCCATTCATCGGCTGCATGAAGGTGGATTCCTCAATGGATTCGCGGCTGTACTTGTCCAGTTCGTCCGGCGTATCGATCACGTGTGGGGTCATGATGATGAGCAACTCGGTGCGGCTACGGATCTTTTTCGTTCGCTTGAAGGCAACGCCCAGATACGGGATGTCCCCAAGTACCGGGATTTTTGTCACGCGCTCATTGTCCTGTGTGCTGATCAATCCACCGATCACGATCGTCTGGCCGTTCTGCACGCTGACCTGGGTTGTCGCGCTGCGGTTATTGACCACAGGGACGTTAAAGCCCTCCGAGATCGGCACGCTCGAGGTGGAAAGGGAACTGATCGTCGGGGCGACCTCCATTTTCACAAATCCGTCCGGACTAATGCGCGGTGTGACAGAAAGCTGCACACCGACATCTTCATACGTGAATGAGTTCACGAGGTTGCCCCGTTCGTTGTAACTGCTGCCGGTAACGAATGGCACGCGTTGGCCAATATCGATGGTCGCCGGCTGATTGTCCGCTGCGAGTATCTGCGGTCGGCTCAAGATCTCGAGCCGACCGTCGCTCTGCATGGCTCGCAGGATGAACTCCACATCTCCGTTGGTGATGGTCGCGGACAATCCGCCAAGAGCGGCGCCGGTTTCATTTCCGAAGCTGGTACCGGCCGCGAAATCCTGTCCGTCATTACTTCCCGGGAGGGCTGCATCCGGGATCAGGTCACGGCTCACCGACCAATCCATGCCCTGATCATTACTGCCATCGAGGGTGACCTCTGCCAACAAGACTTGAATCAAGACCTGCCTTTGGGGTTGGTCCAACTGCTCGATCATGTCGGATACTTGCTCAAAGTATCGTGGACTGGCGGAAACAAGTAGCGCATTGTTGGCGGGCTCAGCCACGATGGCGACCTCCTGATCGAGTAACCGTTGAGCAGTGCCAACAGCCTCCTGCCCGAGAACCGCCTGCACTCGCTCGCGTGCTTGATCAAGGAATTGCTGCAACGCAGCAGCGATCTCCTCCGCCTGTGCGTTTTTCAAGCGGTAAACTTCCGTAATCCGCTCCTGCGCCGGGCTGGAATCCAGTTCATTGATGATCTCAATTGCCAATTCAACGTAGTGTTCAGACCCGCCAACCAAGAGACTGTTGGTGCGAACATCGACTGTAACTGTCAGCGCGTTTTGTTCGGCAGTCCCAATTGTCGGTTCGCCTCCGCCATCGACCGAATTTTCGCTTGGCTTGACTAACGTATACCGAATTGATCGTGAAGTCGCCTCACCTCCGGCAGCCTGCAACCGGAACAGGCTGGTCAACACGTCAGCCATCTGCCGCGCGTCGGCATTCTTCAATGGAAACACCTTGATCTGGGCAATCTGTGGTGAACTGGAATCCAACTTGGCGATCACCTGCTCGATCAACGGCATGTTGTCGACCGGGGCCGAGACCACCAGCGAGTTGGTCCTCGGATCCGGCGTGATCAACACGCCTTCACGCAGACCGGTGGTGACCAAGTCATTCTCCTTCGCAGTCCGGGTGATGAACTGCAACAACTCCTGCCGGTCGGCGCTTTGTGAAGTCAGGTTTTGCGGCTTGGTGTTGAGCGCGGTGTTGAGCAACAAAGCCAAGTCCGTTGCGCTCGCATGCTTGAGAGCAAACACTCGAATCTCCGACACGCGACTCACCTCGTCGGTGTCGAGTTGCTGGGCCAATTCCTCGATCCGCTTGAGATCGTTTTCACCTGCTGAAACAACCAGCGCGTTGATCCGTTCATCGACGTTCACGGCTACAGCCGGGCCAACCGTTGTGCCGGTATCTCGATAAAGGCCCTGAATGATTTGCGAAACACTCGTGGCATTGGCCTTGGCCAACGGGAAAACCGCGACGTTTATACCCGGGCTGGTCTGTTCGGCGTCCAGTCGCTCCACCAACTCGCGCACCATCGGTAGATCCTCGGTCGCGGCACCCACCACCAATGCGTTAGAAATGGAGTCAGCAATGATCGTCACCGGCTGGGGTGTCTGCCCACCCGGTGGGGTTGTGCGACCGGCAAACAACCGATCCAGCATGAGTTTCAACTTCGCCGCTGAGCCGTTAGCCAGCGTAAACACCTCGTACTGGTTTTGGGCAACAGCCGCGTCAGCATCCAGTTTCTGCAGCAACTCATCGATGACGGCAAAACTCTCCTTGCCTCCGGTAACCAACAGGGTATTGGTCCGCTCATCAGGCGTTACCGTCACCGGAACCACCGCATCGGGATCGCCCACCGTAGCTTCCGCCGTGCGCTTC
The DNA here is from genome assembly GCA_913050205.1 of uncultured Verrucomicrobiota bacterium. Taxonomy (GTDB): domain Bacteria; phylum Verrucomicrobiota; class Verrucomicrobiia; order Limisphaerales; family UBA1096; genus UBA1096. The sequence goes on along the minus strand of CAJXAU010000198.1, from coordinate 1,211 downwards.
GATTTAAAAAACGACTCGATCGTCAAGGCCAAGCGGGTGGCCGAGGCGTGTTTGAGTTCATAAATCTTAAGTGATCCGGTGCGGGCGTAGTTCTTTGTGTCGATCTGCTTTACCACCTCGCGCACCACAGCCAAATTTTCCGGGCTGGCGGAGACGATTAGGGTGTTCGTCGAGTGATCCACCGAAATTGCGATACTCTCGCGGTTTGCCCGCGCGGCTCCCGACCGAACTGCCCCCGGGCGATACAGCCCCTGTTTTACCAACGACCGCAGCATCGCGGCCGCACGCTGGGCATCGGCGTATTCCAGCGGGATGATTGTCAACTGGCTGGATTCGGCCGTGGGCTCGACATCCACCTTTGCCACCAATTCCCGGATCAACTCAAGATTTTCACCGCTAGCCGTGATAATTAGCGAGTTTGTCAATCCGTCTGACTCCACATTGACCCGTTCCTGCGGCTGCGTTGGCTGCCCCGGCAGTGTCATGTTTCTACGCCGGGCACTAAACACGTCATTCACCATACCGGCCACCTGCGAGGCATCGTTGTGAACCAAGGACACCACCTCGACTCGGATGCCCGGGTTTTCAGGCTTCACGTCCAATCGCTGGATCAGACTATTGACGATGGCCAACGTTTTCTGGGAAGCGGCGATGATCAACGCATTGGTTCGGCCATCCACCACAACGTTTGGGCGATCCTCCGGCCTGATCTGGCCGCGTGCCTGCCCCCGATAAAGATCCTCGATTACGTTTTGAATGGTGGGTGCACTCGCGTGCTCGAGCGCGTAAATTTGAATTGTCTCCATGCCACCCACTGACGGGATATCCAACGTGCTGATGACCTCTTCGATCAACGGCAACAAGTCAGATCGTGCGGCCACGATGATGGTGTTCGAGCGGTCGTCCCCCTGGATTGTCAGGGCATCCCTCACCGCCGGGGCTTCAGAGACGGCAACCCCCTCCGCCTGCAAGTGCAGTCGCAATCGTGTCACTTGCCGGTTGATCCCCTCGCGCGATGGGTCGTTGGAGTTTTCGTTAAACACCGATTGCAACAGAGGCAGCACCTGATCGATGGCGGCGTGTTTCAACCGAATGATCTTCACATCCGTCACAAAGTTTTCAACATCCTTGTCCAGATCCGTAATCATGCGCTCGGCCAAGTCCACCGTATCCGGCTCGCCACTCATGATAATGCTGTTGGTACGATCATC
>CAJXAU010000197.1 GCA_913050205.1 uncultured Verrucomicrobiota bacterium | reverse complement strand
CGCTCGGCGCGCACCTCGTCCTCGGTGCGTTTCGTGAGGTGGGCGATCTGCCGGTCGGAGAATCCGAGCGACTTAGCCTGGGTTAACAAATCTTTATCCATTTCAAAAACTCGGCAGGGGCCGGGCAAACTCCGCACAGTAATCCATAAACCTAGGGGTGTGTCGAGCGATTCCATTCATCACTTTTTTTGAACTTTTGTTGTTTATTGCAATCAAATTGGTAATGTTTTTCGACATGATTTTTAGTTTTGTTAAAAGATTAACCCAAAAAAGCTTCACACTTTGTTCAATTCTAATTTGCTGGGGATTGATTAACGTTAAAGCCGAGCCTTCGGATGCGTTGAAGCTGGCACAGCAGCTTAATCAAGCATTCGTAGAAGTAGCCGAAAAAGTATCAAAGTCGGTCGTGGTAGTGCGTGTGGCAAAAAATCCGGGTGCTGAAAGCCAGATGGATGGGCAGTTTCGTAATAGCCCATTTTTTGATCAGTTGCCTGAAGATATGCGAAAATTTTTTCAGCAACCGGAGCGCCGAGAGCCTCCTCAGCGACCGCGCTCTCGAGAGCCGATATTTGACGGGCAGGGCTCCGGGATTGTGTACCGTAAGGACGGCATCATTATTACCAACCGCCATGTTATTGAGAGGGCAGACAAGGTGAAGATCGTGTTCAAGGACGGCAAGGAATACGACGGCGAAGTGCTTGGGGTGGACCGCGAGTCCGACATCGGCGTGGTGAAGATCGACGCCACCGGCCTGACTCCGGCCAAGCTTGGCGACTCTTCGAAGACCAAGGTCGGCGAGTTTGCGATCGCAATCGGCTCGCCATTCGAACTGAATTACAGCGTCACCGTCGGGCATGTTAGCGCGAAGGGTCGCCGCGTGTTCTCCGATCAGTTCATGTTTGATCAGGACTTCATCCAGACCGATGCCAGCATCAACCCCGGTAACAGCGGCGGGCCGTTGGTGAATATCTACGGGGAGGTCATCGGCATCAACACTCTCATTCGTGGGATGAACACCGGGATTGGGTTTGCCGTGCCGGTGAACTTGGCCAAGCGCGTGGCGGATATGTTGATCAAGGACGGCAAAGTCACCCGCGCTTGGCTTGGCGTCAGCATCACAACGCTGCGCGAAGACACAGACTTTCGTGACCTCGCCGTGGGGGTCGAGGATGGTGTGGTCGTGCGGCAGTTCGTGCCGGGTGGCCCGGCGGAAAACTCCGACCTGCAACTGGCCGACATCATCACCTCCGTTGACGGAACGCAGGTCAAGTCCGCCGAGGAACTCAAGCGGTCGTTGAGATACAAAAACGCCGGGGACACGGTGAAGGTGGGCCTGATGCGCGACGGTGAAGCCAAGGAGATCGACGTGAAGACCGGGGCGTTTCCGGATGAATTCACCGCCGTGGCGCGCGCCCGCCGCGGTGCCGAGGACAAGCCAAGCGAACCGGCCAAGGCCAATCTGCTTGGCATGACTGTGCAAAACTTGAATGCAGACTTGGCCAAGAGATTTGAGATCGACGAAGGGGAAGGAGTCATCGTCGTGGCCGTGGAGGGCGACAGTGTGGCAGCGGGGAAGAACATTACTCCCGGCGACATTGTCACCCGGATCAACAGCACCCCGGTGGAATCCATCAAGTCATTCAACGAAGCCACCGGGGAGTTGGACTTGAAAAAAGGTGTCCTCGTGCATCTAAACAGCAAGGGCAGCCAACGCTTCGAGGTACTGAAAGAGTACGACGAATAACGCTTGACCAAGCGGACTCGCAGGCTCGTCCCTCCAGTTTTGCACTTGGTCTGCGAGATGGAGGGACGAGCCTGCGAGTCCGCAAAAAACTGCGCCCGTCGTCATCCCTATCTGCTTCGCACGCGCCAGGCGGCGATGACGCCCCCAATGGCGCCCGAAAGGTGGCACTCCCATGAGATGTGCGACTCCATTTCACTGTTTAACAGCGGGGGCAGCGCGCCGAACAGAACTCCGCCGTACATGAAAAACACGGTGATGCTGATGATGGCCGAACGCCAGCTTCGCAGCAGTATCGCGGCGGTGATCAAAAACGTCACTAACCCAAAGACGACACCACTGGCTCCGATGTGATTGGTGCCGCTGCCACCGATGATCCAAGTGCCGGCACCGCTGAACAGCCAGATCAACAGTAACGACCTCCATGGCTTGTAGTTGGGGTTCGCGAACAGCAACCCACCCAGCACGATCATCGGCAGGAGGTTCGAAAAGTAGTGAGCGAGACCGCCGTGGAGGAGCGGCGAAAATAGGATGCCGTCGAGGCCCCAAAGATTTCGCGGCCTGACACCGAACCAATGCGTCAGCGTATCCCCGGTGAGGGTGTCAATGGCGAGGATGACGCCGACCACTCCCATGAATGCGGCGGCGCGGATGAAGCCTTGCTTGATGGTTTTTACGTCGCTCATGTGTTGCCGCCGAGTTCCATGAATTGATCGATCAACCGCCGCTCGCGCTTGGAGGGGCGGCCCTGCGCCTTGTTGCGAGTGTCACTCCCTTCGCGCTTGGCCCTGCGGAGTTTTTCCCATTCGGACTTGGGCGTGATGTCCTCTGCGAAATTCTCGACGAGCTTGGCCCCGACACGGCGCTCGGTGAGGCCGATCACTTTCAACGAGCGCACCATCGGGCTTTGCCGGACACTCACGGTGTCGCCTACGCGGACGGTCTTGGCCGCCTTGACGGCCGTATCGTTGAGCTTGATTTTGCCGCCCCGGCAGGCGTCCGCCGCCTGTCCCCGTGTCTTGAAAAGCCGCACGGCGAACAACCATTTATCCATCCGCATTTCGTCGACTTGATTCATGGCTGCTGCCGCGCTTGGCCAAGCGCTAGAGGGTGATGAGGTCGGCGACCTGTGCGACGTCCTTGTCGCCGCGGCCGGAGAGGTTAGCGATGATGATCTGGTCGGGGCGCATGTCGGGCGCAGCCTTAATGACCTCGGCGATCGCGTGGCTGGACTCGAGCGCGGGAATGATCCCCTCAAGCTTGGCCAAGCGCTGGAACGCCGCCAGAGCCTCGTCGTCGGTGGCGTAGGTGTACTCCGCGCGGTCGATGTCGCGCAGCCAGGCGTGTTCGGGGCCAACCGCCGCGTAATCGAGGCCGGCCGAGACGCTGTGGGTCAACTGGATCTGGCCGGCCTCGTCCTGCAGGACGAACGAGCGTGTGCCCTGCAGCACGCCGAGTCCGCCACCCTGAAATCGCGCCGCGTGTTTGCCATCGACGATGCCTTCGCCGCCGGCCTCAACACCGGTCATGGTAACGCTCTCGTCGCCGACGAACGGATAAAACAGGCCGATGGCGTTGGAGCCGCCGCCGACACAGGCGATCAGGCGGTCGGGCAGTTGCTCCTCCTGCTCGAGGATTTGGCGGCGTGCCTCGTCGCCGATCACGCGCTGGAAGTTGCGTACCATCACCGGATACGGATGCGCCCCGTAGGCGGTGCCGAGAATGTAGTGGGTGTTACGCACATTGGTCACCCAGTCGCGCATGGCCTCGTTGACGGCTTCCTTGAGCGTCTTTTGTCCCGCATCAACCGGCACGACGGTGGCGCCGAGCATGCGCATCCGGAAGACGTTGAGCGCCTGCCGTTTGCAGTCGACCGCGCCCATGTAGATGACGCATTCGAACCCGAACATCGCCGCTACGGTGGCAGTGGCCACGCCGTGTTGGCCGGCACCGGTCTCGGCGATGATGCGCTTTTTGCCCATGCGCTTGGCCAGCAGAATCTGCCCCATGGCGTTGTTGATTTTGTGGGCGCCGGTGTGCAGCAGGTCTTCGCGTTTGAGGTAAATCTTCGCGCCGCCAAGGTCGCGGGTGAGTCGTTCGGCGTGGTAGAGCGGGGTGGGGCGGCCACAAAATTCGCGGAGATAATACTGCAACTCGGTCTGGAATTCCGGATCCTGTTGTGCACGAAAATACTCGTCCTCGAGTTCCTGCAGCGGGTGCATGAGGGTTTCCGGGACATAGCGCCCGCCGTATTCGCCAAAGCGCCCGTTGGCGTCGGGGAGGGCCTGTTCAACCACCGTTTCCATGCGGCCGATTTTCGGCCAAAAACCGCGCTTGGCCAAGCGGCAATTTATCCGAGCACCGTTCCCGGTGGCAGGGGGTTGCCGGCGAGGAAGGCTTCGGCTGTCAACCGTTTGCCGCCCTCTTTTTGGAGGCGCTTGATCCGCAGTGCGCCTTCGCCGCAGCCAACGATGATGCCCCCGGCGTCCACTTGGCCAAGCGCGCCCGGCGCGAGGCCGGCGGCATCCGACGGCTCGATCTCCAGCAGCTTGAGCAGCTTGCCGTTGAGGTGGGTGAACACACCGGGCCAGGGGGTGAATGCCCGGGCCTGATTCCAGATTTCGGTCGCTGTCTTTGACCAGTCTAACCGACCCATCTCGCGTGTGATTTTCGCGGCGTGAGTTGCCTGCGAGTCGTCCTGCGGTTCGGGGATGATCTCCCCGGCAACGTAGCCGGGGATCGTTTCGATAAGCAGTGTGGCGCCGAGTTTGGCCAGCCGGTCGTGCAGGGTCTGGGCGTTGTCGG
>CAJXAU010000196.1 GCA_913050205.1 uncultured Verrucomicrobiota bacterium | reverse complement strand
CTGAGGTTTCCAAAATGTATGTTTTTTGCTGTTTAGACCCAAAAATAAGCTCAAATTGATTTTCTACAACGTTAAAGCTTATCATTTTTACGGTATTTTCGACTTTAATCGTGACTCGGTTTCCCGGGATGAGTTGAGCTTGACCAAACAACGCGAAACTCAAGTCAGAACTGGTCCGACTGGACTGGTGCACCTCCGCCGCGATTACGTTTCTACCATCAACAAATCGCTCGCCCTCAACCTCAAATGTGGCGAACGCCGACTCATTCACGATCGAACTGGTCGCCGTGGTTGTGTGCCGTGCCGTGCGCGACAGGTTTTTGTCTCGATATATTTCGGTGCCGTTGAGGTAGACCGCAGCCGCATCGTCACGGAGCAACTTGAAGATTACCTTGTCAATCAACGCCACGTCCTCCAATTCAATCGTCTGCCGAAAATAGGCCGTGACATTTTTCCGGTCCGGGTTCGTTCCGTAACTGATTTCCGTTGCCTCGTTACCGTTTCCGTAACCAAGCAGTCCGGGACCGACACTCCAGCCACTGTCGTTGAAGGACGGCTTGGCCCAGCTACGGTTGGGCGACGATGCTTTATCGTAGTAGCGCCATTCCCCTCCGACTGAGACCACGGTTTTTTGAATCGCCCCTTTCGCCAACGGGTCGCTCAGTCGATACAGGAATTGATCCTCCCCAGTGAATCCGTCGTTCGGGGCGTAGGTGAACGTGCCGTTGTTGTTTAATGTAAGTTGTCCGTATTTCGGCTTGGCCAACAGGAGCGACTTGGTCGCAGCACGGACTCCGACATCGTTCCCCTGCACGCCTTCGCTGCGCTTGGCCAAGCGCAGCACCTCACCGGCAACCGCTTGAAAACTGTCCGGCCTCGCCACGAGGACTCCCTTGGCCAAAGCCGAAGTCCTCTGCGTGTCCACCGACCAAGCGATTCCGTGAGGGCCATCAATGTACACCCGGTAAAACAATTTATCCCCGGCGGCCAAACCCTCCACCAAGTGTCGCAGTTCGCCTTCGTCGTCTGGCTCAATCTCCCTTGAGTGCTCCCATTTTTCAGTACTCGGGCCGGCATCCGTTTTTCCCCACACGAAATACACCTTCGAATCCGGGGAGCGGCCGGCCAACCGACCACTCAACAGAACAGACTCGGGTGTCCGCTCGACCGGGGGGGAGCAAACCGGCAAAGCCGTCCCCGTTTCCTCTTCGCTGGCGTAAACCAACTCGGCCACGATCAACATGTCGGAGCTGTTTTTCTCGTAGTTTAGGCCGTGTATCGCGAGGACGTTTTTGCCCTTGGCCAGATTGTTACGAAATCTCGAGATATCAAACGCCTGCGACTCGACCGCCCGTTGGTCATCGTGCAGCGCCGTGGCACCGGAGTTCCAGCGAGCCGTGGTTGGGGCGTTGGCCGAGGCCACACGTTTGCCGTTGAGATAAGCGATGAACCCGTCGTCGTACTTCATTCGGAGCAACAGTTCGTCAATCGCTTCCAACTGATCCACGTCGAACGTGTACCGCAGATAAAGCGTCTCGTTGCGGTTGTACATTTTGGTTCGAAAATTCAGCGCGGAACTGATTAAGGACAGATAACCGGAGCTGCGCTCGTAACCGGCACCGTTGCGGCCCCGGCTCCAGTTGGAGTCATCAAAATCGACCGTAGTCCATTCGTCGTCATCTCGATTGCTGGTTGGCACCCGGCCCCGGGCGTAGCTGCGTGAGTCAACCAGCGCCTCCATTTCGCCAGAGATGATCAAGGTAATCACCCCCTTGGCCCGCTGCCCAAGGGCATCCTCAATCGTGTACTCGATCACCCCCGAGCCGCTCGCACCCTGTTTGGCCTTGAAACTCAACAACCCGTTCGGCTCATTTCGGCGCCGGCCGTTTTGCATCACCGGGGAGCGGTGCACGGTCAGACTCCCCAACCGCGATGCTCTGGAGCGCGCACTGACCAGACGAAAGCCACCGGGAAAATAGTCCTGCCCCTTTTTCCCTTCACCAGAGGTTCCCACACCAATGACTGGCTCGGTCTTGAATACACCACGCCAGCCCGCAGCCCGATCGTTTGTCAATGGATTGAAGTGCACCGTCTCGCCCGCCCCCAGCACGATCCGATCCGGCTCGGCCACCGGCGGATCGTTGACGTAGTTCAGCTTCAATGTCTTTCGCTGCCCACCGGCCCGGTACTGGATCGTCTCGCTGCCTTCCGCGTCGGCATCGACGCGAAGGATGCGCACAGTCGAGTCGCTGTCCAACTCGTGCAACTCGGCCTGCTTGGGCGAACGCACCTGCGTGATCGCGCCGTCGCCGGGCAGCTTGATTGTCTTCGCCTGCCCCACAGCGACATCCATTTCGTAGACTCCGCCCTCGGGGTCGCCGACGACCACGGCCACGTCTCCCTTGTGTAGCCAACCGGGCCCGACATCCCCTTGCACGGAATAGCTAAACCAAGCCATGCCGGAAAACCCGCTGGACGGCGTGAACACCGCCCGATCCTCCTCCACAACAACCGACCCGGCATAGCGCGGCGTCACTTGCCCGACCTCTGCCAACACGATGTTATTCAGTCTACCGCGCTCAACCTGTTTTAGATCGTTTGCGAGGACGTCGTAACGAATCTGTTCGCCAATGGCGCCCCATGCAACGTCATCGTTGGCAAACGGCATCTCCGCAGGGTCACGCATGCTGGCCGGTCCGCTGAGCCGGTCGGCGGCACGGCCGTGAACCTGCTTGGCTGCGGTGATTTGCTGCCCCTCGATATCGCGAAAAAACGTGCGGGTCGCGTTGTTGTACTGGGCATTCATAATGCCTCCAAGCGAATGGGCTGAACCAAATACATGCCCCATTTCGTGGCTCGGCAGTGCCCAGCCGAATCCGGTCCGCAATACCCCCACACCGTTACGCGTGTGTAGAGCATTTTGGTATGCGATACCCAGCGTGCCCCCCGTCAAGCCTGCCCCGAACCGGATCGCGAGCGTTTGCCCGTAGGTCGACTCCGGCCGCCACCGCTGCGTCCAACTCGCGAATTCCCGCAGTGTCTCGCCGTTCACGTCAAACGGGATGTCATCGTAGTTCGTCGAGTCCGGCGTCAGGATCATTTCCTGTACCAGCAATCGGATGCCCAATTGGTTCTCATAAATGGACGCCACGTTGGCCATCAACGCCAAATATTGACTGGTAACCTCAGTCAGGTTTTTTGTCGTGTTCCGCCCCGTGGCCGACTTGTCGAGCACCACGATGACCGTGGCCACCTTCAGCGATGCCTCGTACTGCGGCGGGTTCGCCGGGGCATCCAGCACCAACGTCTGCGCACCGGTCACCGGGTCGATGCCTGAACTGGCCAGCGCGGGAAAATCCGCCACTGGTTCAAGGGAGACAGTCTCGCCACGTGCCCAGTCGGCGGTGGCCGGTTCGGGGTCAAGCAGCATCGTGCGCGATTCGCCGTTGCGCGGATCGTTCACGCACACAAACTCCGCCTGGCCTTGGCCAAGCGCGAGCAGCGGCCCCTCCTCGCTACCCCTCAACTCGATCGTGCGACCGTCCGACAGCCGAACAACGCCCGACAACGAACGGTTGGCCAAGGCCAGTGATGCGCGGTGTACCCGGCCAAGTGCATCCACTGCGCGACCCTCAAAGACGCGCAGTTCTGCATCGAACTGATCCGCTTGGCCAAGCGTGGTTCGGTAGTCGTCAGTGAAAAGTGGGAAGTCGCGGAACGAAAAATCAAGCGGCTCGCGCCCCGGTAATTGCAGTCGCAACGGCTGGCCTCGATCGATTGCCCCGGCCAAATAGCTTGGCTGAGGTGTGGGCAACTTGGTTTCAGCAACTTCCGGCTCCCGAGCCCCGGAAAAAAATGGCTGTGACTCCCGTGCCGCTTGGCCTGTTTTCGATGCTGCGATGCGCGATCGATCCCGGTTCTCGAGGACGACACCCCCCGCGACCGATAGAAAAACAAAGAGCAACAGCCCCGTTCTCAAGTGTTTCCTCATCTCCTTTTTTTTCGAGTATTTCGAGGCTGCTTGGTTTTGTTTTTCTGGGGAGAAAATGAGCGCTTGGTTTTCCGCTTGGTCTTGGCCTTCGATTTGCCCTTGGCCTGCTTGGTTCGTACGACCCGGAAGTCGGCCTCTTTTTTGTGCAGATTCACCTCCTCGACCTGCACCTGCATCGTGTCGCCGGGCGCAATTTCGTTGCCGCGCAAACGCCCCACCAACCGCCCTCGCTCGGGCAGAAACCGGTAGTGGTCGTCCGTCATGCTGAACCGCTTGACGAGGCCCTTGATACCCAACCCCTGCACATCGATCATCGCGCCGATGCTCCGCACCTCGGTGACCATTCCGGTGTAGGTTTCCGGCTGGCCTCGATCGATCTGCCGCTGAAGGTGGGTCAGCAGCTTGATCAGTTTGCTATCGAACTCCGCGTCGGAGGAATTGCGCTCGCTCAACGAGATATGGTCGGCCGCCTCCTCGAGGGAGAGGCTTTCATATTTTTTATTCTGGTAAACCACCCGGTGCACGATCAGGTCGGCATAGCGGCGGATGGGCGAGGTGAAGTG
>CAJXAU010000195.1 GCA_913050205.1 uncultured Verrucomicrobiota bacterium | reverse complement strand
TCGACGAGCCGGATCCACTTATACCTTCCGTTCATCGGATTAGTTCAACACGACACGTGGTGGGATTTTGATGAAACCCGCGGCTGAAAGGCTGCGGGTTTTTTCATTGGGAGCCCCTCTTTTGGTTGTTACGCTGAACCGCCGTGAACGGTGACCTGTTTTCGCAAGAGTCTACCCCGCAAGGATCTGGCCAACAGTTAGGCGGAGGCGAACCCGCATCGGGCCTCTCGTATCAACCTCTTGCGGCTCGGATGCGCCCCCGCAACCTAACTGAATATCACGGGCAAAGTCATATTCTTGCTCCGGGGAAACTCCTTCGCCGCGCTATTGAGGCGGATCGGATACAGTCGCTGATTTTCTTCGGGCCGCCGGGCACTGGCAAAACCAGTCTCGCGCAGGTCATCGCCAACCAAACCAAGAGCCGTTTCGAGCGACTTAGCGGTGTGGAATCCAATGTCGCCGACATGAGACGGGTACTCGCCTCGGCAGCGAACCGCCTTGCCAATTCAGGCGCGACGACCCTGCTGTTCATCGATGAAATTCATCGTTTCAACAAGGCCCAACAAGACGTTTTATTGCCGGATGTGGAAAACGGAACAGTTCGATTAATCGGAGCGACAACGCATAACCCGTTTTTCTTCGTCAACTCCCCCTTGGTTTCACGATCGCAAATATTTGAATTACAACCGCTCAACGAGTTGGAAATCCGCGACCTTCTTGATCAGGCGCTTGAGGACGAACAGCGTGGTCTTGGGCATCTAAAGTGCCAAGCGGATGATGAGGCACTCGGTCATCTTGCAACGGTGGCTGATGGGGATGCCCGAAAGGCTTTGAACTCGCTCGAAATTGCAGCGCTGACGACAAGCCCTGATGCCAAGGGCATTATTCCAATCACGCTGGCGGTGGCCGAGGAATGCATTCAAAAAAAGGCTGTGGTTTACGATGGGGATGAGGATGCGCACTATGACACAATCTCAGCATTTATTAAGTCGATGCGCGGAAGTGACCCGGATGCCACATTGTACTGGCTCGCGAAGATGATTCATGCCGGGGAGGATCCTCGGTTCATCGCTAGACGCATAATCATTCACGCAGCAGAGGATGTCGGTTTGGCAGATCCCATGGCGTTGGTCCTTGCCAATGCGGCTTTTCATGCCGCTGAATTTATCGGTTGGCCGGAAGCCAGAATACCCATCGCTGAAGCCGCAATTTACATCGCGTGCGCCAACAAAAGTAACAGCGTCGTAAAAGCGATTGATTCGGCACTGGGTGATGTTCGGTCAGGCAAGACGCTATCCGTGCCGGATCATTTGAAGGACTCTCACTACTCAGGGGCAAAACAACTTGGCCACGGCCAGGGGTACAAGTATTCGCATGATTTTCCCGGTCATTTTGTGCCACAGGATTATCTCGGAGCGGATAAACGGTTTTACGAGCCGACCGAGCAGGGAGTTGAAAAGAAGATTAAAGCGAGAGTCGATTATTGGCGTGAACACTTTGCAAAGGTTGAACGTGGTTCGGCACCAAAAGACACCCCTGCCCCATGAGTGGTGTGGAGGATTGCAATGCCCCTCAGAGCCCGCGCTTGGCCAAGCGAGCCTTGCGCGAAAAACTGCGCTTGGCCAAGCGCAGGATGACCGAGGCTGACCGGCGTGAGCAATCCGATCAGATTTGCCTTAGCGTGCTGGCATCATCAATCTGGACTGAAGCTGAATCCATACTTTTGTATTCTCCACTTGGCTCAGAAGTAGACGTTAATTCATTGATAGAAAATGGGTTACGCGAAAAAAAGTTTATTTCACTTCCGCGTTATGAGCCAAGCGACCAAAGTTATGTGCCTTGCGCGATTCGAGGAGATGGTGACGTCGTTGAGGGTGCATTCGGAGTCCGCGAGCCTTCCCTTGAATGTGTCAAAATTGACCCGAGCCAACTGGACTTGGTCATCGTCCCCGGAGTAGGGTTCGACGCGCTTGGCACCCGGTTGGGCCGTGGCGGAGGACACTACGATCGGCTTTTGCGGGGCTTGACGGCAACGATTTGTGGTGTTTGCTTTCGCCAGCAAGTGCTGCCTCGAATACCGGAGGAGGCTCACGACATCAAGATGGATAGGATCGCCACACCGGATGGGTGGCTGGTTGGAAGTCCGGAATGACCCCATGCAAATTACCTTAGCAACTGCGGAACTATGGATCGCCTGGTCGATCGTGATCATTGTGGGGCTGGCGGGATTAATCTGGGGTCGCAAGGATCAAAAACGCCAAATTCGCCGTGCCCTTCGCAGTACGGAATCTTCCCTGAAAGAACACTCCCGCCGCGAAGCAGAGGTTCTGACTCGTAGCGCGCGGATGTTGACACGCGAGGAAACCAAGCGTCTGCGAGATGACTTGGAAAACACCCTCGGCGCGGAGAGCGAAGAAATCAGACAGCGGGAAAAACGACTCGAGGAGCGGGAGGCTCTGCTTGATCGGCAGTTGCAGACCGTTCTCGAAAACGAGACACGCCTCAAACTTGAGCGGGAAAAGTTGGAATCACTCCAGGCTGAGCTGTCCGAAAAAGAAACCACCGCGAGTCGTTTGATCGATGAGCACAAATCCGCCCTCTCAAGTTTGACCGGCCTGAGTGAAGACGAGGCAAAGGAGCGGTTTTTCGGGATCATTCGAGATGAGTTTCAGATGGAGGCCAGCCAACTTGGCAAGGGTATCATTGAGGAAGCCAAAGGCCGGGCTGAGGAGGAAGCACGCAGGTTTATCGGGTTGGCGATTCAACGGTATGCCGGCGAGCAAACTTATGAGTCCACCACGGCCACGGTTTCCCTAAACGGTGATGAGGATATTAAGGGCCGAATTATTGGTCGCGAGGGCCGAAATGTCCGTGCTTTTGAAGCGGCCACGGGTGTAACGGTGCTAATTGATGACACGCCGAACTCGGTTGTTCTTTCCGGGTTCGATCCCATCAAGCGCGAGATCGCCCGAGAGTCAATGACTCGGTTGGTTAAAGACGGGCGCATCCACCCCACGCGTATCGAAGAGGTCGTCAATAAGGTTACCGAGGAGAACGACTACAACATGGCCAATCTCGGAGAGGAAGCCGCCCACAAGGCAGGCGTAAATTCTCTAAACAAGGAAATCTTGGCCATGCTGGGCAAACTGCGATACCGCAGCAGTTACTCACAAAACGTGTTGGCTCATTCAGTGGAGGTCGCCCATCTAATGGGCTTGCTTGCCGGAGAAATGGGATTGGACATCGCCAAGGCCAAGAGAATCGGCTTGCTACATGATATTGGTAAATCGATGACTCAGGACGTCGAGGGGCCTCATGCGATTGTGGGTGCGGATTTCATCAAGCGCCACGGTGAACCGGAGGAGGTTGTAAATGGTGTTGCCTCGCATCATGGCGAAGTGCCATACGATTTTATCTGGGGTATTTTAGTCAGCGCGGCCGATGCGATCAGTGCCTCAAGACCGGGTGCGCGATCAGAGACGATGACCACGTATCTCAAGCGATTGAGCAATCTTGAGAAGATCGGCTCATCGTTTGATGGTGTGGAAAAATGCTATGCTGTTCAGGCTGGCCGCGAAGTGCGTGTCCTCGTCAACCCCAAGAAAGTCAGCGACGAGGCTTCGTACGATCTTGCCAGACAGATCGCCCGGAAAATTGAGGATGAATTGCAGTACCCCGGCCACATTCGTGTGACGATGGTTCGTGAGAACCGTTTCGTTGAATATGCGAAATGATTCAATTTACTTGCACTGAATAATCAATAGTGCAAGATCGTCTCTGCAAAGATGACGCGTCGCCTTTTTTCAGTTTTACTCCTGCAATTAGTTCTGTGTTGCAGCCTGTCGGTTTCTGCTGAGGAACAACTGCCCGATGGTGAGGAATTGGCACGCTCGATTCGGGATGCCCTGCCAGCTGAGGATACGATTCTTGATGCGACCATGGAGGTGACGTTGCGGGATCGTTCCCGAATCAAGACCTCCATTAAAATTCAGGCCAAGCGGCTTGGCCAAGGGCAGTGTTTAATGACCTATGAAACCAAGCCCGAGAATGGTGTAGGCCGTCATTGGTCGGTTCTCCGTACGGTGAACAAGCGCAACGAATACGCCATTGGCGACAAAACTAAGCGGGTTGCCAAGCTGGCAGATCTTCATTCGGGCTTGGCCAAGTCATCGTTTACCTTAGCGGATTTCGGTCTCGAGTTTCTTCATTGGCCAAACCAAAAAACGATCAAAAAGCAGCGTCGAAAAAGTCGAGCCTGTCATGTCCTCGAGAGTACGCGTCCCAGTGCCGAAGGTGGTGGCTATCTTCGCGTTCTCTCGTGGGTTGATATCAAGTCGGGGGGGATTCTCGCCGCTGAATTTTTTTTGGCTGAAGGCAAGGCCAAGCGGCGTTTTTCGGTCAAGGGCCTGACAAAGAAAGATGGACAATGGCTGGTTGATGAGATGGAAATGGTTCATCTCGAGCAACGATCGCGGAGTCGCCTTAGGTTTCATTTAAAATAAACCAAGAACGCATTCACAACGATGATTGGTGCTGCAAGCATGGAAGAGGTTGGGTTGGTTTTCGGTGCGGTAAG
>CAJXAU010000194.1 GCA_913050205.1 uncultured Verrucomicrobiota bacterium | reverse complement strand
GACGTGGATTGAACGGTTGCTGGGGCAAAACAAAAAAACCAACACGAGGCTTACCAGCACCCCGGCGATCATCGCACCGGTCTCGTGTCCGTACTGCCCACGAATACCCCAGCCCATGCCACCGGCCATCGCCGTGGCCAACACAGCCAGCCAAAGTGGTGGGTTTGGTGTCTGTGTGTTCTCACTCATAAATTGTTGATTGTCCCCGCCATGGAGCCTCGGACGAGTTCGCCGCCGGCGTCGTCCATGTCGTATTTCAATTCAAACTGCATTGCCTTGGTCAGGCCCGGCACGGTGAGAACCACGGTCCGATTGTCTTGCTTCAGCTTGGCTGCCTCGATGAGCACGGGGTCGCGCCCGTTTTTCTTTGGGTTAAGAATCGACCAATCCTTCGAGCCGTATTGGCTGCTCCAGAGATAGTTCCACTGCTCGAGCGAATAGCTCTCGGGGTCTTCCGCCAACTCGCGGTCGAGTGCGGTGTCAAAGGTGAGCTCGATACGCCCGGGCGTGGTAGCGTAGTCGATGGGGAGCCGCAGCGGCCCGCCGACCAGCCGCAGTCGCTGGAAGCAGCCGTCATGAACGGCGGAGGTCTGCCAGCCGCGCAGACCGGACACGTACATGTGCCCATCGTGCGGATTGAACCGGCCACGCATTGCGCCGGAGAGATAGCGACCGGGCAGGTTGATCATTGCGCCCTGAGATTTGTTCGATCGATCCGGGATGCCGATCATCGCCGTACAACGCCCGTAGGACAGGTGAACCATTTTGCCGCCGAGCGCTCCCCAGTGGCCGGCCGGCACCCAGAGCTGTCCGCCGGCGGAGTTGTCCATCACGCGTGGCACGAACGCGAACGGCACGTCGTACGTCTGCGGTTTGTTGGCGCGATGATGCATCGGTATATAGCCGTAAAAACCGCCTTCGCGCGTGGCATCGACGCGTGTCTCCGGTACCCAGCCGCCCTGCTGGTCGCCCACCGTTACAATGTCGTGCGGGCTGACACCCATGCCGTTCGGATTGCGAAAACCGGTGGCGTACACGTCCAGCTTGGAGCCGTCGGCACTGACGCGCAAAACCGTTCCACCGTGCGGGTTCCCCTCGGCGCATTTGGTGAAAAAGAAATTCCCCTTTGAGTCGGTCTCGAGGTTTGTGTTGAACGAGTGTCCACCGCCGGTGGCAAACACGTCGTTGTTGAAATTCTCGTAATAGTCCGCCTCGCCGTCGCCGTTGAAATCATGCAACCGGGTGATCTGGTCGCGCCCGATCACGTGGCCGCGGTCGTTGACGACCTTCAGTCCGAGTGGCTGAAAAAGTCCGGTGGCGTATCGGGTCCAGGTGACGGACTCCAGCGTGGCGTCAATGCCGGTTAAACGCCAGATGTCGCCATGCACCGTGGCGACCAATGCGGATCGATCCTTGAGAAAATCGTGCCCGGCGGTGAACAGCAGCGCTTTCCATGGGTTGTCGAACGGCAACCGGATGGTGTCGATGGCGAATGCGCCTCGCGCTTTGCCCACAACACCTTTGGTTTTCAGCGGTTGCCAAATCCCCGGCCCGCCCTTTGTGAACCGAGCGGGCGACTCGATCGTAGCATGTTGCGTGACCGCCTGGTTGAGTCCCTCCTCCGAGTTGCAAATCAGCACCTTGGCCAAGCGCTTGGCCTTCCCTGGTGCGATGTTGAGGAGGATTCGTTTGCCAGACACGCCGAGTGTTGCCCCTTGGCCAAGCGCACGAACCCAGATCGCCCGCGAGTCATTAACCAGTTTTGCCGTGGTGGGGTTGACCTGCCCGGCGATCATGTCCGTGGCGGACACCACGAGGCAGGAAAGCGAACGGTCGGTCGCTCCAAGCTCAAACGTACGGGAGAGGAACGGTTGTCCACCGGCCTCCCCGGCCCAGGGTGACTCGAGCACCGTGGCGTCGCCCACGCTATAGTGCAGGGCAACCCGTTTGCCGTGCCGATAAAGTCCGCGGTATTTCGCCCGTTGCCGGGGCAGTGGGCCGCGCTTGTTTTCGCGTGGATCGTTCCAGTCCGCGTCATGCGACCAGCCGACTGCGTTGCCGTTGACGAAGATCATGTTCCCCTTGGGATCCGGCCAACTCGTCAGGCCATAGCGATTGGCCTTCATGTTTAGAAACCCACCGGCCCAGGCGGCGTTATAGCCAAGTAACTCGGTGTTGAAGCAGACGGTCGCCTGCGCCTTGTCTCCCACCTTGATCGCGATGCCCTTATCCACCCGGCCCCTTGGTGTGAGGATGGTCGAAGCGAGAAATGGCCCTACCTCTGTGTTGGCCCAGCGCGCATCAACCCAGTCAGCCTCGACCTGATCCACCACTGCCTTCATCGCGGTGGTGGCCGGGGTCTTGGGCTCCGCTTGGCCGATTGCGTTTATCGTTTGGCCCAGCGCCAAGGCAACCGCCAGAATGCGCGGCAGGGAAATCGTTCGGTATGGCACGCCGGTATGCTGGATCAGTCGCAAATCATGTCAAGCATCAGCACAACACGGAGCTTGCCTGAGTGAATAAAGTTCAACAGGCTCCGGGCCGTAAAATGATTAAAGTAAAACGGAACACATCGGGGCTGTTTCTGTTGTCGATGATGCCCAACGTGGTTTTCGGCCAGTCGGTTTCGCAAGCGGTGGAGCAGACCGAAGGTGAGCCGGACTGGTCCGGGTTGGCGGTCGATTGGGCGCAGCAAATTGGCCTCGCCCTGCTGATCCTGTTAGGATTCTGGATTCTTGCCATCGCGATACGAAAGATCATTCGCAAGGCCGGGGGGGCGACCGGGATCGATCCAAACGTGGTCAACCTGCTCGCCCGGGTGGCCAACGTCGGCATCTGGATCGTGGGTCTCGTCACGGCGCTTGGCACGGTGGGCATCGATGTGTCTGCCATCGTGGCGAGTCTCGGGTTGACCGGGTTTGCGGTGGGGTTTGCGTTGAAGGACTCGATCAGTAATTTGCTCTCTGGTGTGTTGATCCTCATTTATCGGCCGTTCCGCGTGGGGCAGTGGATCAACGTAAAGTCGTTCGAGGGCACGGTCACGGTGATCGACCTCCGTTACACGACACTTGAGCAGGGGGAGGAGAAAATCCTTGTGCCCAACTCGCTGCTTTTCACCAATCCGATCAATATTCGCTCGAAATCCGAGCCGGAAAATTGAACATTCACCTCCCCGCGATGTCTCATCGGCGTCGGTTTAGGCCACGGGAACATCCACTAAATTGAATTTTCACCGGAAAAACTC
This sequence comes from uncultured Verrucomicrobiota bacterium, assembly GCA_913050205.1. GTDB lineage: Bacteria > Verrucomicrobiota > Verrucomicrobiia > Limisphaerales > UBA1096 > UBA1096. The sequence goes on along the minus strand of CAJXAU010000194.1, from coordinate 1,342 downwards.
CGCCCGATTGTCAGTACTTTTACTGGCAACCTTTGCCGTTGCGCCGGTGGTTTTGGCAGAGAAGGCCCGTTTTTTTTCCTCCAAGGGTGGGTCTGCGTTCAAGTCGCGCACACGTGAGGTGAAAACGGAAACCGGGCGCAGCCTGTTGAGCACAGCAAAGTCTGCGAGCGGCGTTGGGTCGGCACTTTATCCCAGCGCATCAACAAAGCTAGACAGGCAATCCTCGCGAAAACTTCTGGAGATGTTCGACCGGAAAAGGAACTGGGTCTTCCATGGACTCGGGAATTCGGATGATGAAAAGGAGGACGCTTCGATGGAGGACGACTGGACAAGCGGGGAAAAGCAGTTGTTCCGGGATTCGTACCGGCGGCCGAGCGGCGGTGTGGTTGAGGATTTCATCCGTGGTGACGATAACCAGACGCCCAACAAAAATGGTCGCACGAGAAACACGAGAAACGGCAGGCAGAATGACCCTACGCAATTGGAGCCTGAAGAGGATGACGAGGATCGGTTGATGCGGGATGAGACCAAACTCGAGCTTGAGTTGACCAAGCGGAGGGAAAACTCGGGTCTCGCATTCACCGGCAACTCCCCGTTCGCGGCACGCACAGCGCTCTCAGATGCCTCCCCATTTGCCCGCCGGAAAACCGGCTCCAACAGTCCGTTCAAATTCAAGCGCGGCAACGGTGAATCCCGGGTGAATCGATACTCGGGTTCGTTTGGGGCGCGGCCATCCGGTGGCCAAGCGCTTGGCCAAGCGGGTGGGAATGGGAAGGGCGGTTTTTTTACCTCATCATCCACCCCGCAACAGAGCGTCTTTGGCGGTGCCTCCCCGTTTGCGCCCAAGGGGGGTGGTTCAAGCGGGAAACCGCTTGGCTTGGCTCCGTTGAATTTCGGGTCGAGCCTGAACCCCGGCGCGTCCACCCCGGTTACCGGTGTTGGCGTGGATGAGTTGAAGAACGCGGCGAAGCCACCGGCGTTGGGCATCAAGCCTCCCGGGCAGGGTAACGCGATTTCGTCAATCATCTCCGCCCCGGCCGGTGTGACGACCAAGCGCAGTATGCCGCTGCTGTTTCAGGGCAACCGACAGGGGAGCCCGACCGTGCGCGGTGGGTTGTTGAACAACAACATAAACTCGCCGTTCGGCAAAAAGCCGGGCGGACGCTGACTTCACTTGACGCGGGTAACGGGCATGTGGCCCACTCCTTGGCCTTGAGCCAGGCCGCTACAAAGTCGCCATTCCCGGAGGGGGTCCAGAGTTTGTTCTGGTTTTTCTTCCTCAACTTTCTGTCCTGCCAGATCATCATGGACAGCCCGATTTTCCTGTACGCGGAAAGTCTCG
>CAJXAU010000193.1 GCA_913050205.1 uncultured Verrucomicrobiota bacterium | reverse complement strand
AACTGGTGGACTCGCTGGAGGTGCAGGACTTTCGCGACGGCGAGTATGTGGATCGTGAACTGGTGCTGGTTCGCGTCGGGGTCGACCCCCAGTCCCGCGCCGAGGTGATGCAGATCACCGACATTTTCCGCGCGAAAATCGTGGACGTCCAACCGGCCAGCGTGACCATCGAGATCACCGGCAGCGAAAGCAAAGTCAGCAAATTCCTCGGATTGATGGAAAACTTCGGCGTACAGGAACTGACGCGAACAGGCAAGGTGGCCCTGCCTCGAAAATAATTTTTTACCCAATCAAAAACTATGGCAGCAAAAGTATATCACGACAAAGACGCAGACCTGAATGTCCTTAAGGGCAAGACCATGGCCGTACTGGGCTTTGGATCGCAGGGTCATGCCCACGCGCTGAACCTCAAGGACAGCGGTGTGAATGTCATTATTGGCCTCTACAAGGGGAGCAAGTCGGCCAAGGTGGCCAAGAGCAAGGGCTTCAAGGTTTACGACAACGCCGAGGCGGTGAAACGCGCCGACGTCATCTTCGTCGCCGTGCCGGACACCCGTCAGGCAGATGTCTTCAAAAACGACATCGAGCCGAACCTGACCAAGGGCAAGACGCTGCTCTTTTCCCACGGCTTTGCGGTACACTTCAAGACGGTCGTGCCGCCGGAAGACGTGAACGTAATCCTAGTCGCGCCGAAGGGCCCCGGGCATATCGTCCGTCGCCAGTACGTTGAGGGCAAGGGTGTGCCGAGTTTGATCGCCATCGAACAGAATGCCGACCGTAAGGCCAAAAAAATCGCCCTCGCGTGGGCCAAGGGCATTGGTGGCACTCGAGCCGGCGTAATCCAAACAACTTTCAAGGAGGAAACCGAGACTGATCTTTTCGGTGAGCAGACCGTACTTTGTGGCGGTACAAGCGCCCTGATCCAAGCCGGTTACGAGGTGCTGGTTGAGGCTGGTTACCAGCCTGAGATGGCCTACTTCGAGTGTTTGCACGAACTCAAGTTGATCGTCGATCTGATCAATGAGGCAGGCATCAGCGGTATGCGCTTTTCCATCTCCGAGACTGCCAAGTGGGGCGACGTCAAAGTCGGGCCAAAGATCATCGACTCCAGTGTGAAAAAACGCATGAAGGCAGCCTTGAAGGATATTCAGGACGGCAAATTCGCCAAGGCATGGGTGCGTCAGTACAAGACCGGCTACAAGCAGTACAACAAATTACTCAAGGATGGCGAGAAGCACGGCATCGAAAAAGTGGGCACGCGCTTGCGTTCCATGATGCCTTGGATGCAGAAGCGCACCGTAAAAGGCGCGCAGGCGGCATATTAAACCATCGAAACGTTTTCGATACCGCTTGGCCAAGCGCTTGGCCAAGCGGTTTTTTTGTGCCCGGAAAAAAACTCCAAATAGAGCAACCAATCCGAAAACGCGGTGTTTGAGTGAATCGTGACGGATAGAGCATCAGGAATGTTGAAACGGGTAGTGACTCCGCTGTTCGTCGTCGGAGCCCTGATTTCGGAGGTTGTGGCCGTTCAGGATCCTCAATCGCAGGGAAATCCGTTTCTGGTGATCTCAAAGCGGAATGCGTTTAATTTGTCCGACGAACCACCGCCACGGAAGGAATCGGCACCTCCACCCGAACCTCCTAAGAATCTTGACCTGAAGTTTACCGGAATTTTCAAACTGAAAGGTGTGGAGAAAGCGTGTTTGGCCGTAATCGACACCACGGCCAAGCCGCCGGAGACGAAATATTTTCAAATGCCAGTGGGGGACAAGCAGGGCTCCATTGAGATTACGGCGATCGATGCTAAGACCGGCCTGGTCAAACTGTTGCGGAATGGCACACCGATCGAACTAAGCCTCAGTAACGACGAGCACACCTACAAGACATCCGTGGCCAAGGCACCGTCCAAATCAAGTTCTCGCACGTCCTCGAGATCTTCATCCCGTTCATCCAGCAGTTCCCGTTCAAGTTCCAGTAGGAGTTCCGGGGCATCATTTGCGCGTCCTACCCGTTCAAATTCACCCACGACATCCAGTCGAACATCCGGAAACAGCAGGTCGGTTCCCAGTCGAACTTCGAATTCTCTACGCGCCGTTCCCATGCGGGGTCGATCGACGAATCCGAATCCGCCCGTGATTCAGCAGGATCGCGACCCGGGCATACAGGCGCTCGAAATGATGAAGCAAAAGCAGGATGCGGAGAGCGTCGGGGTTCCAATGCCACCATTGCCATTTCAGAATGAACTGAATGACGCACCTGCCGGGGGAGGAGATGTTCCGCCAACAGACGGCCCGCCGCTACCGCCGGTTCCGGGGAATGGCCCACCGCTACCACCAGTACCCGGACGGCCGCCGTTGCCGCCGGGGCCTCCGGGTGGTTGATCGATCAATGATTCTCCAGCAGGCTGGTCGAGTCGGTATCGACATACAGAGTGGCCTGTGGTTGGGTGCGTAAATAAGACGCCGGGCAATCCGTGCTGATGGGCCCTTCGATGAGTGCCTTTACCGGTTTTGATTTTCTTGTCTCGGGCGCCACACAAATCACCCTCTTCGCAGAGCAGAGTGCTGGCACGGTCAGTGTGAGTGCGTATTTCGGTACAGCTTCAAGATCGGGGAAATGTCCTTCATTGACCTGTTGCATACGGCAGGCGACATCAAGTTCCACGATTTTCACCAACCGCTCATCTTCAAAGTTTGCCACGGGAGGATCGTTGAAGGCGATGTGTCCGTTCTCGCCGACTCCCATACAGCAGAGGTCAATCGGTTGTGCCTTGAGCAACGCCTCGTAGCGCTCGCATTCTGCGATGGGCTCGGGCGCGTCTCCTCCGAGGTAGTGGAACACCTTCGGGTTCACCTGACTCTCGACACGCTCGCGCATGTACCGGCGAAAACAGGCGGAGTGGTTTTCATCGACGCCAAGGTATTCGTCCATGTGAAACAGCGTCATTTTACTCCAGTCAATTCCGCCCAGCTTTGCAAGGTTTTGCAGGAACTGAATTTGGGAGTTTCCCGTGGCCAGAATGGCGGCGGCTTCACCCTGTTGCTCGATGGTCTCGACGAGATAATCGTGGACCGTCTGGGCGACGTCGGTGGCCATGTCAGCTTCGGTTGCGTAGACGCGAACAGGCAGGGAATCGGCGTTGAATGTTTTAACAGGTTGAGCACTCATATCTCAGGCGGGACAAGTTGGCTTGGCTGAACGAGGAATTCAAGATTTCTACAAAAATGCGCTTGGCCAAGTTGACGCTTCCTTGACGCAGGGGTAGCTTCACGGGCGTTCGAGATGAGTGAACAAACCTTGACAGAGCCGGTCATTACTGTGACCGAGGGTGCGGCGAGACAGGTGGGAATCGTCCGGGCCAATGAACCGGAGAATGCGGAGAAAACCTTACGGATTTTCGTTGAGGAAGGCGGATGCAGTGGCCTTCAGTACGGGATGGTGTTTGACGAAAAACGGGACAAGGATCATGCCGTTGAGTTTTTCGGAGAAACCGTCCTCGTGGATGAATTCAGCGCGAACTATCTGCAGGGGGCGGTGGTCGACTACCACGACGATCTCAATGGGGCTGGTTTTAAGATCAGGAATCCGAATGCCAAGCAGTCCTGTGGCTGTGGGAATTCTTTCGAAACCTGATCAATTGAACCATCGCTTGGCCAAGCGCATCAACCCAGCACATGGGAGCGCAGGCATCCGTACACGTCGGTGGAGTCAAGCGGGTTGTCGGCTGAGAAGTTGGCCTGTTTTGAAATGATCAATGGCCAGTCAGCCCGGTCGCTTGGCCGGCAACCGTGTGAGCCTTTCACGAGGGTGGCATCGAGAGGAATGACATCCATCAACATACGGAATCCCAACTTCTTTTTCATTAATTTGAACATCACGCGCGGCATCGCTCCCCGGACTGGGTCCTTGAACAACTCGACAGGGTCGTAGCCTGGTTTACGGTGAATATCCACACAGCGGGCAAAGTCCGGAGCAAGGCGATCCTCCATCCAGTAGTAGTAGGTAAACCAAGCGTTTTCGGTTGAGGTGGCGATCAGGTTGCCGGCTCGTTGGTGAGCAATACCGTTGGCCTGTTTTTCTTTCTCACCCCAAACAGAAGCCACCCCCGGAGTGGACTCAAGGAGTGAGCGGACCTTGGTTTCGATGGTGGGATCGTTGATGTAAACATGGGCAACCTGATGGTCTGCAACAGCAAAGGCCTTGCTGTTGCCACAGTCTAGCCGTTCAAGTCCGAGTTCATCCTTGATCGTTGTCCAACCTTGCTCTCGGAATAGGCGGTTAAGGTGAATCGGCCGGTCAACAGGGGTGATGCCGTACTCCGAAAGGAGAACAACCTGCACGCCGCGTGATTCAAAAAAATCAATGAGCCCTCCCACGATTCGATCGATGCACTGAAGATCCTTGTTGATCTCCACATGCTGTGGACCGAGTCGTTGCATGTTGTAGTCGAGATGTGGCAGGTAAACCAAATTGAGTGTGGGCTGTTCCTTTTCCTCGATCCATTTGGCTGAATTGGCGATCCACTCACTGACGGCATCCGGTTTTCCTGCGGGAGATTGCTTGCCCGCCATCGGCCCCCAAAAGGTGGGGAAGGGAAACTCAC
>CAJXAU010000192.1 GCA_913050205.1 uncultured Verrucomicrobiota bacterium | reverse complement strand
ACACCGGCTTGAATCAACTCAACGTACCGACGCGAGTCCGGGTTGGAATGACCCTGATTGCCCATCTGCGTGGCGACCTTGTATTTGCGCGCGAGATCAGTCAGCACGCGTGCCTCGAAAACGGAGTGCGTCAGCGGTTTTTGACAGTAGACATGTTTGCCCAGCCGGATGGCCATCGCGGCGGCGGGGGCATGGGTGTGATCCGGGGTGGACACGATCACCGCATCGATGTGCTTGGCCTCCTTTTCCAGCATCTTGCGAAAGTCGGCATACTTCGGCGCCTTGGCGTGACGCTTGAACATATGCGCCGCCCTGCCGGGATCGACGTCGCAAAGCGCGACGATGTTTTGGCTTTCGCAGCCGTCGATATCGACCTGCCCCTTGCCGCCGGAACCAATCGCAGCGACGTTGAGCCGTTCGTTGGCACCGAACACCCGCCGCGGCACCACCATCGGGAACGCCACGCCGGCACCGGCCACAGCAGCAGTCTTGAGAAAAGCACGACGACGAATCAGGGAAACTTGAGGAGTTGTCATAATCAAACTGGGTGAGGCCATCCTCCCCCTCACCACCGGAGGCGTCAAGCCAAGCGCTTGGCCAAGCGCAACAGTTTCCAAGAGACGAATGAAAGGTTGAATTGGACAAGGAACCGGAGACAATCCCGGTGTACCGTGCTAACGAATTATTTCAAATCAAGGGCACTGCGCTCGGTCTGGGTCTTGGGGATGATCCTCGGGCTTGGCCAAGCGCTTGGGCAGAATCCCCGGGTTCAGATTCCGTTTGAGCTGCACGACAAGTCGTTGCGCCTGACGGAGTGGGCTCGGCAGCCGATGTTGCTCAATCCGGTCGCGCTGAGTTTCGACTACGAGGGTCGGTTGTACGTGGTGGAGACCGCTCGCCGTGGCACGGTGGATATTGACATTCGTAGTCACAAGGAATGGGTAATCGACGATCTTTCGAGTGAGACTATCCCGCAGTTGCGCCGGATGTTCCGAACAAAGATGGCGCCTGAACTCAGCGAACAAAACAAGTCGTGGCTGGCAGACCGGAACGGCGACGGCTCGCACGATTGGCGCGACTTGATGGCGGTCAAGGAGCGGATTCATCTGCTGCAGGACACCGACGATGACGGCAAAGCCGATGTCGCCAAGGTGTTTGCCGAGGGGTTCAATCAGGAGATCAATGGCGTGATGGCCGGGGTACTCCCGTACCGGGGTGATGTGTTCGCGACGATTTACCCGGATGTCTGGAAGTTGAACGACATCGACGATGATGGCTACGCCGACAAGCGGGAGGTGTTTTTTCACGGGTTCGGGGTGCATGCCGCGTTTGACGGTCACGACCTGCACGGGCTGACGGTTGGGCCGGACGGGAAGCTGTACTTTTCAGTCGGCGACAACGGCTTCTCGGTTCGTACGCTTGAGGGTCGACTGCTGCATCACCCGAACACCGGCGGCGTGCTGCGCTGTAACTGGGACGGCAGCGACCTCGAGGTGTTCGCCACCGGCCTGCGCAACGTGCAGGAACTAGCGTTCGATGATTTTGGCAACCTGTTTTCGGTGGACAACGACGGCGACATTCGCGAGGAACGCGAACGGTTCGTCTACATTACTGAGGGGAGCGATTCCGGCTGGCGTTTGAATTGGCAGTTCAAAAAAGGCGGCTGGCCCGGGCGCACCCAGACGCCGGAGTATTGTCCGTGGATCGATGAAAAACTTTGGCTGCCGCACTGGCCCGGGCAGGCTGCCTACATCACGCCGCCGATGAGCGAATTCTCCGTTGGCCCGGGCGGCTTCAAGTACAACCCGGGGACGGCATTGAACGACCGTTACAAGGGCGCGTTTTTCCTGTGCGAGTTTCCCGTGCAAAAGGTGACCGCCTTCAAGACCGAGCCAAAGGGTGCGTATTTCAAAATGGTCGATGAACACATTTTCCTGTTTGGGATGATGGCCAGCGCGATCAACTTCGGCCCGGACGGCTCGCTGTACGTCGCCAACTGGGACGGCAAATGGCAACCCAACGAACTTGGCAGCATCTGGATGGTCGACGATCCGGCGATCCGAAAGTCGGAGCAACGCAAACAGGTCGCCGAACTGCTCCGCAGTAATTTCGCAAGCCACACAAATCCGATACTGATCGGACTGCTCGCCCATGCGGATCAACGGATTCGGCTCGAGGCGCAGTTCGAGTTGGCTAGGCGCGATCGGTTTGATGAGTTGCTGGGCTTGGCCACCGATCCCAAGGGCGATCGGCTCGCGCGCGTGCATGCGATGTGGGGCCTTGGCCAGCTTGGCGCCGACCGACAGCGCGACAAGCGCTTGGCCAAGCGGCTTCCGTTTGCAGACATCGACGACGAAATCCGCGCTCAGGCGGCCAAGCTGGCCGGCACACGCGCGCTGACTTTAGCCACGCCAAGACTGGTGGATCTGCTTCACGACAAGAGCGCCCGGGTGCAGTTTCACGCTGCGATGGCGCTTGGCCAAGCGGGCAGCTCCGAAACGACTTCACACCTGTTCGCTCTCCTCGAGCGCAACAACGACAAGGACGCCTACATCCGGCACGCGGCCATCATGGGACTGACCGGCAGCGCTGAGCCGGAACAGTTGATTGCATTGAACAGCCACGGCTCCGCCGCCGTTCGCGTGGCTGCTGTGGCTGCCCTGCGACGGCTCAGGCACACCGGTGCTGAGAAATTCCTGAACGACAAAAGCGAGTGGGTGTTGCGCGAGGCCGTCAGCGCGATCCATGACGACGAATCAATCCTCGAGGCTCTGCCCAGCGTGGCGAATCTCCTGACCGGCAGCGACCGCGAAACCGAGGCGATCACGCGGCGGCTTCTCAGCGCGAACCTTCGCGTCGGTCGCCCGGAAAATGCGCAGCGCCTGATCGACTACGCACTGGACAAGACCAGACCCAGCGCCATGCGTGCCGAGGCGCTACTCTGCCTGCGGGACTGGAATCGCCGGCCGTTCGTGGACCGGGTTGAGGGCCGGGTTCGTACACTCTCCCAACGGGACGACCGCTTGGCCAAGCGCTTGGTTGAAGCAAACCTCCAAGAACTTTTCGAAGCGGCCGATGGCGAAGTACTCGCTGAGTTGATCCGGCTTTGTGAGCGACTTCAACTCAACCTCGGGGCCGGGCCGCTTCTCATCATTGCCAAGTCCGAGTCACAGGAATTGGCGGCCCGGGTGCAGGCGGTCCAGTCCATCGCCGGAAAAGAGAACATCACCCAACCGCTGCTCGACCTGACACGAAGCAGGCACTCACAAATCCAAGTGGCCGCCGTCCAAAAACTCGCCGAAACCGCACCCGAACAGTTCGCGGAAAAACTGTCCGGCAACTGGGACAAGCTCAGTGAACCGGCGCAACAGGCATTCATCGGCAGCCTTGGCAGGGACGTGAGCGAGGAGGGCCGCAAAATCCTTGGCAGAACTTTCGCTTCACTGCTGGATGGTAAGCTACCCAAGGCTTTGGAGCTGGACGTGGTCACCGCCGCCAAGGCGCGAAAATCAAAAAATCTGAATCAGTTAATCAAACGGTACGAAGCCGGGCAATCGGCGGAAAATCCGATTAACGAATACCGGGCTACCCTCGTTGGTGGAGACGCCGCGAAGGGGAAGCAGGTTTACGAGAATCACGTGGCCGCCCAGTGCGTCCGCTGCCACGACGGCGGCGGTCAGGGGAATCAAGTCGGGCCGGTGTTGGCCGGCATCGGCAAGCGGGTCGATAAGGAATACCTCCTGCGCTCGCTCATCACGCCTAACTCGGAAATCGCAAAGGGTTTTGGCCTGACGATCGTGGAGCTCACCAACGGCAAATCACTCGTGGGGCGCGTCGAAAAACAAACTGACCAATCGCTCTCGCTGGTTCCACCACAGGGAAAAACGATCGAGATTTCCAGGGGAGAGATCAAAAAAATCACCGAGACAAAAACTTCGGTGATGCCACCGATGGGATCAATCCTGACAAAGTACCAACTCCGCGACCTGATCGCCTACCTCGAGACTCTTTAACTGCGCTTGGCCAAGCGGACGGCGTTAACTCACCGCCTCGACACAGCGGGTGCAGAGGGTGGAATGGGCGTCGTGCGAACCAACGCTGGGTTCCCAGCGCCAGCAGCGTTCGCATTTTTCGCCGTCGGCATTGGCCACAGCCACCTGAAGTTCCTCCGACTCGCCTTCGCTCAAGGTTAGCTGCGATACGTTGACGAGTTCGCGCAAGTCTTCCTGATGCGCTTGGCCAATCTCAAGTTCTCGCCCGGTCCCGGTGAGGGTGACGCAGGCCTCGAGCCCCTTGCCGATGCGCTTGGCCTGCCGCGCCTCCTCCAACATCGGCAGGGCACGTTCGCGGATGGCGAACAGGGTTTGCCAGTTGGCTGCCTCGTCAGCGCTGATGCTGAACTCAAACGGTTCCCAGTCGGCCAAGTGCACACTGCCGCCATCAAGATGCGGGATGGCCTCCCACGCTTCGTCGGCTGTAAAGGCAAGCATCGGCGAAAGCATCTTGGTAAACGACTGAATGAGGCGATAAAGCGCAGTCTGAGTGGACCGACGACGCGGTGAATTGGCTGGCGACGTGTAGAGCCGGTCCTTCACGGTGTCGTGGTAAACAGCCGACAGCTCCACAGAAACGAATTGGGTGATCCGCTGGTAGG
>CAJXAU010000191.1 GCA_913050205.1 uncultured Verrucomicrobiota bacterium | reverse complement strand
TCTCGACGATTTGCTGCTGGGCGACGGTGAGGCTGTTGCACTCGGCATCTATCGGCACCTTGACGCCGATGCGCTCGAACAATTCCTGTGCCCTGGTCTCCTCGTCGGTTCGGGGGATGAAGCTGATGCGCCCGGGCTCCTGGCCGAGAAAGATGTTTTCGCGGGCGGAGAGAAATGGGATCAGATTGAATTCCTGATAGATGATCCCGATGCCGGCAGCCTGTGAGGCTTGCGGTGTGGAGACGCGAGCCGTTTTGCCGTTGATCTGGATCGTGCCTTCGTCCGGCTGATGGGCACCGCCAAGAATCTTGATGAGAGTACTTTTGCCGGCGCCGTTCTCGCCAAGCAGGGCGAGCACCTCCCCGGCTTGTAGTGTTAGATCGACTCCCTTGAGAGCCTTGACGCCGGGGAAGGACTTTCGGATGCCGCGCATCCGCAGCAAGGGAGCGTCGGATGCCGCGTCGGTCAGGGGCATGGTGCGGCTACTTCAGCTCGGGATCCTCGTCGGCAGCGGCCTTATCGTAGAGCGTGGCCGGGATGAGGGTTTCCTTCTCGAACTGTTCCCCGGCCTGATACTTGATGATGTTCTTCACGATCTGCTGCCCCATCCTGTCCGGGTGCTGGATGGGATCAGCAAAAATTTTGCCGTCCTTGATTGCCTGTTTGCCGTCGAGTTGTCCGTCGAAGCCGATAATTTTGATTTGATCCTGCCGCTTGGCTTCCTCGATGGCGGTGTAGGCACCCAGTGCGGAGGGATCGTTGATCGCGAAGACGGCTGCCAGATTGTCGTGCGCCTGCAGGGCGTCAGCAGTGGATTTGTAGCCCTCAGTGCGGGCGCCGTTGCCGTCGAGTTCTGCCACGATCTCAATCTTGCCAGCGGTTCGCCCGGCGTTATGCGCGTTGATGACTTCCTTGAAACCGTTCACACGCAGTACGCAGGAATTGGCTTTCTTGAAATCCAGTATCAGCACCTCGCCGCCGTTCTCGCCAAGCGCCTTGATCATTGCTTCGCCGGCGAGCTTGCCGCCTTGGAAGTTATCGGTGCCGACGTGTCCGGCGATGTCCGCGCCCTCGGCTGCGCATTTGGCATCGACTGTGAATACGGGGATGCCTTTCTTATTGGCAGCCTTGACGGACGGCCCGATCGAGAGTCGGTCACAGGGCACGAGAATAATGGCGGTGACGCCTTGTGAAATGAAGTCATCCATCTGGTCGGACTGTTTCTTCACGTCCATGTCTGGATCGACCATGAGGGTCTCGTAGCCATGCTTTTCCGCCTCGGCCTTGATGTTGTCGCCGATGACCTTGAAAAACGGATTGGATAACGTAAGAGGCGAGTAGGCGATGACGCCCTTCTTTTCTGTGCTGGAAGTGCCGCTGTTCTCGGGGGTGTCAGTATTCGATGAGCATCCGACAAAGGTGAGGGACAGGGCAGCGATACCAAGGAGCTGAGTGATACGTTTCATATTGATTCGAAAGCCTAAAAGTGTGGCCCGTGGATAGGGGAAAATGCGGATTCGTTCAAGCCCGTTCCGTCCTTGGCCAAGCGCTGGAATCACCACTTGGCAGCTTAATCAATGGTCGGTAAATTCCCGGCATGCTCTTGCATTCACAGTTAATTCACCCGGAGATCAACGGCATCCTTGGCCAAGCGGGCCATCACTCAAAAGTGCTGATCTGCGATGGCAATTACCCGGCTTCATCCAAGATTGGCCCGGAGGCCGAGCTGGTATCGCTCAACCTATCGCCCGGAGTGGTGACTTGCAGTCAGGTGCTGCAGGCGCTGGTGACGGCGATTCCGCTGGACGCCGTCAACACCATGGGCATTCCTGCCGACGACCCGTATGCCAAGCATGGCCCGCCGCCGGTCTGGACAGAGTACGAGCAAATTCTTGAGGAAGCCAAGCTCGACTTAAAACTGGAGCCAATCCAGAAGTGGGATTTTTACGATGCCGTCATGTCGGACGACCACGTGCTGACCATTCAGACCGCAGATCAGGCGCTTTGGGCAAACGTGCTACTCACGATCGGATGCCGCGTTTCATGAATGCCGCGGCGGTCGTCCCTCGTCATGGGTGACCGCTTGTGCTAAACATTCGCCCGTTGAAACAGATTGCTCAATATCAGGATGGGCGGTTGGAGATGCAGGACGTCCCGTGTCCCGTGGCTCCCCCGGGAGGCGTGCTGGTGCGAACCACGCATTCCGTGATTTCCATCGGCACCGAGAAAATGAAGGTTGAGCAGGCTAAAATGAACCTGCTGCAAAAGGCGAAGGCTCGCCCTGATCAGGTTCGCAAGGTGCTGGAAACGGCGCGCAACCTCGGTTGGAAATCCGCATACGAAAAAGTCCGCAACCGTTTATCCTCTCCCACTCCGTTGGGGTACAGCGCCGCAGGTGTTGTCGAGGCGGTGGACGAAGGGAACTCTCGCTTTCAGGTTGGTGACCGCGTGGCCTGCGGTGGCGCGGAATGCGCATTTCACGCCGAGTATATTGCGGTGCCGGACATGCTCGTGGCCAAGGTGCCGGATGAGGTGCCACTGTGGCAGGCGGCCTACACCACACTGATCTCGATTGCCCTACACAGCGTGCGCCAGACTGAGCCTCGCCTTGGCGACCGTGTGCTGGTGATGGGGCAAGGCCTTGTTGGCCTGCTGGTGACCGGCCTGTTGCGGGCCAATGGCGCGCGCGTAATGGCGGTCGATCTCGACGAGTCGCGCCGCGCGTACGCCGAGGCGATGGGGGCGGAGCGCGTGGTGATTTCATCCAAACAGGATTTACAAAACGAGGTTCGTGAATGGACCGATGGCATCGGCGTGGACGCCACTGTCGTTTGCGTTGGGACAGACAGCAATACACCGATCGAGCAGTGTGCCGAGGCGTTGCGCGATCGAGGCCGAATGGTCGATGTTGGAATAACCAAGATCGAGTTGCCGTGGAGGATTTTTTCCAGCAAGGAGATTGACGTTCGATTTTCACGGTCATACGGCCCGGGGCGTTACGACCCCGCCTACGAGTGGGGCGGCTCGGACTACCCGATTGGGTATGTGCGCTGGACGGAGCAGCGAAACTTTCAGGCCGGGCTGCACCTGCTGAAATCCGGGGGGCTCGACCTCGAGGCCATTACCACACGGAAAATCAATTTTGCTGACTTTGAACCGGTCTACAAGGCACTGGGCGATGGCTCTTCTCAGGATGTGGGTGTCGTGATGGAGTATGGCGTGCCGGAGGACGCCCTTGGCCAAGCGGAGACCCAGACCGAAACCGCCCCGGAAGATCCGTCAACCAAGCGCTTGGCCAAGCCGGTGGATCGACTGGACGTAATTGGTGCCGGTAATTTTGTCCGGACGATGCTGTTACCCAGCCTCAAGGGGCAGATTCCGTTTGGCACCATCGTCAACAACACAGCTCTCAGCGCGAAACATGTTCGTGAGAAATTTGGATTCGCTGAGGCTTCCTCCGATGCCGAGGCCACGCTTGGCCAAGCGGGAGGCGCGGTATTGATCGGTACGCGCAACCACCTGCACGCACCGATGGTGCTCTCCGCGATCAAGTCCGGCCGCCAAGTCTTTGTTGAAAAACCGCTTTGCCTTACGACCTCGGAATTGTCTGAGATCGACGAGGCGATCACCGCGCAGCCAACCAGTGTGCAGGTCGGGTTTAATCGCCGGTTTGCGCCTGCGTCGGTGGAATTGAAAAAACGGCTGGAGTGCGTTCCCGGGCCGAAGTCCGCCAGTTTTCGGGTGTTCGCCGGCAAACTGGATCCAGAGCATTGGTTCGCCAATATTGATGAGAGCGGAGGCAGGGTGATCGGCGAATCGTGCCATTTTTTGGATTACTTCTGTTTTCTGTTTGATTCGAAGCCGGTGCGTGTCACGGCGCAAACGACCTGGCCGACCGAGGGTGCTGTGCCGGTGCCCGACAGTATGGCGGCGCAGATCGAGTTCGCCGACGGCTCCTGCGGGCAATTGCTCTACTCAGCCGAGGGAGACACGAGTTATCCCAAGGAACGCTGCACCGTTTACGGCGCAGGGATTGTTGCGGACATCACCAACTTTCAGTCACTTGAGGTCCATCAGGGCCGGAAGCGAGCCAACTTCAAGTACGGATCGAAGGGGCACGCGGAACAGATGGCCGCTTGGCTGGCGTACCTGCAGGGCAGGGCGGATCATCCACTGCCGTATGCGCAGGCACGCCAAAGCATGCAATTGACGTTTGCCGTGCTGCAGTCGATCCGCGAGGCGCGCTCGGTGGAGTTATAGCCATGGACTTAAAAACTGTTTTCAGGGCGTTCAATTCGGCGGAGGCGCAGCTTGTGCGATCGCAACTGGAGGCGGCCGGATTCACCGTGTTTGTGGCGGACGAAACAAGTGCGCTATCGATGGAAGGCTACGTGCTCGGTGCGGGAGGCATCCGCGTGCAGGTGCCGGATGACCGGGAGGGGGAGGCCAAGGCACTGCTCAAGTCGTGCGGTTACCCGTCCGAATGAAGGCGACCCGGAAAAGACAACTTGATCAACTGCAGCGACGCCTGCCGAAGGGGGCGCTACGGATGGACGAGAAGACTTTGATTAGTCATTCCGGTGACAAATGGTTCGCGAGTCATCCACCCGAGGCGGTGGCCTTTCCCCGAAGCACGAAGGCGGTTTCGCAGATTCTTCAATTCGCCAACAAACA
>CAJXAU010000190.1 GCA_913050205.1 uncultured Verrucomicrobiota bacterium | reverse complement strand
ACGGCTTTTCCAAGGCCTACGCTATGACCGGCTTCCGCATCGGCTACGCCTGCGGGCCGGCGGAACTGATCGACGCGATGATGCGCATCCACCAATACTCCATGCTCTGCGCCAGCATCGTCAGTCAGGATGCCGCGATCGAGGCGCTTGAAAACGGGGCAGGGCCAGCCGCCGAGATGAAGGAACAATTCCGGCTGCGCCGCAACTACATCGTCGGGGCCTACAACGCCATGGGGCTGGACTGCCACCTGCCGCGTGGCTCGTTTTACGCCTTCCCCAGTGTGCAGTCGACCGGCCTCACTTCCAGCGAGTTTGCCTCGCAGCTCGTGCAGGAAGAGGACGTGGCCTGTGTACCCGGCAACGCATTCGGCCAGCCGGGCGAGGGGTTCCTGCGCTGCTGCTTCGCCACCGGCCTCGAGCAAATCAAGATCGCCTGTGAGCGGACTGAACGATTCGTTAAAAACCTGAACAAGGCTGGCGCCTAAACCAAGCGCTTGGCCAAGCGCAAGGTAGGGACGGCTGTCCCAGCCGTCCTCTGGTCAAGACACATCGCTTGGCCAAGCGTTGAGCGGCCGCCGGGGTTGGTGATTCTCCCGTTGCATTTTCTTCGGACTCGCAGGCTCGTCCCTCCAGTTTTGCACTTGGTCGGAGGTGGAGGGACGAGCCTGCGAGTCCGCTGGTGGGTGAATGCGGGTAATCTATTTTAAGACACCAAGCCAAGCGCTTGGTTTTAGGTGGTGAGCCAGCCGATGTAGGCTATCCAATCCGCCACAAAAAAACGCGGCCGCCAGATGGCGACCGCGTTTTGTTTAAAGTCGTACGTGTTTCGCGTTACTTGATCTCAAGCAGCTCGATCTCGAAGATGAGAGCGGCGTTCGGTGGGATCACACCGCCGGCACCGCGCTCGCCGTAAGCCAGATTCGACGGAAGGTAAATCATCGACTTGCCGCCTTTTTTCATAAGTTGCACGCCCTCGGACCAGCCGGGGATCACGCGGTTGAGCGGGAAGGTGGCCGGTTGGCCGCGCTTGACGGAGCTATCAAACACTTTGCCGTCGATCAGCTTGCCGGTGTAGTGGACGGTGACCTGATCGGTGGCCTTCGGGTTGGGGCCGGTGCCCTCGGTGAGCACCTTGTAGGCGAGCCCGGATGCGGTGGTTTTTACGTCTTCCTCTTTTTTGATCTTGTCCAGGAAGGCTTCGCCCTCGGCCTTGTTTTTCTCGGCTGGAGACTTGATGGAGGCGCGCAGCTTGGCGAAGTGAGCTTCGTCACCCTTGAACGCCTTGGCCTTCTCGCCGATGCGCTTGATCTTGACGGTCTTAATGCTCACGTCTTCAACCGGCCGGTCGCCTGCGGCCACCTGTACACCGGCGATCGCGTCAACAACCTCGCTGCCCTTGATGACTTTGCCGAACACGGAGTGGCGATCGTCGAGCCACGGGGTGGCCTTGTGGGTAATGAAAAACTGGCTTCCGTTGGTGCCGGGGCCGGAGTTGGCCATGGAGAGGATTCCGGCACCGGTGTGGCGCAGGCTCTTGTCGAATTCATCCGGGAAGCGGTAGCCGGGGCCGCCGGTGCCTTTTCCCTGTGGGCAGCCGGTCTGGATCATGAAATCATTGATCACGCGGTGGAACAGGATGCCGTCGTAGTACGGTTTCCCGGCTTGAGCCGCCGGTTTGCCGCCGGTTTTGCTGTAGTGTCGCGTGCCTTCGGCCAAACCGACGAAGTTTGCGACGGTCATCGGAGTTTTTTCAAACTCCAGCTGGGCGACGATGGTGCCCTTGGTGGTGTCTATCTCGGCGTAGAGGCCGTCTTTCAGTTGTTCTTCCTTTGCCATTACGGAGAGGGATGTCAACGCGATGGCAACGGCCAAGGCGCCCTTCAAGCTGTGGTTTAAATTTGCCAGCAATCTCATGGGACGACCGAGAGAACCGAAAAACCGGCTGCTCCGCAATGATATTCTGGGGTTGTTCAGCATTGACCCGGAGGCGTTTACGTTTTTAGCTCTGCGCCAGTAATAAATGGCCGCCGTCGCCTGTAATTCATCACGTCATCATTTTCGCTTGGCCAAGCTACTGCTTGCCGGGCTGCTGCTTGGCCTCGGCTTGGCCAAGGCGGAGGTGCGGTTTGATGTGTTTCCGGGGTTCGCCAACAAGGCGCGAAACAGCGAGTGGTTCCCGGTGACGTTTGAGATCGAGAACGATGGCCCGACGTTTGACGGCGTGATTGAGCTTCAGCCGGGTTTTTCTGAATCACAACTCATCCGCTACACCGTTGAGTTGCCAACCAACACCCGAAAGCGCCTGACAATCCCGGTGTTCAGCACTTCCAGCCATCGGATACATGCTCGGTTGTTTAGCGGGAGAAACGTCGTTGCCGAACAGAAGAACATGGAGATGGATCATGTCCCATGGTACGTTAGTCTGCTGGGCTCGGTGAGTGGACAGCAGGCCAGCGGGCCGGTTTTTCCGCGCACCTCGTTCAAGAATGATCACCAGCGAAAAACCAACGCGCCGAGGGTGGCGCATCTTCAATCGGATATTTTCCCGGACAACCCGGTGGCGCTTCATAATTTGTCCGCGCTGTATCTCAACTCAGCCCGAGCGATCAATCTCCGGCCCGAGCAGGCCGATGCCATTTCCGTCTGGGTGCGAGGCGGTGGTCACCTGATTCTCGGGATCGATCAACCGGTCGATGTCACCGGCACACCGTGGCTGACGGAGTTGGTCAAAGCCCGGTTTGGGCAGATGCAAAACATGATGTTGGGCGGGACGATCCGGGCGTGGCTCAGTGAGGCGAGTTACCCGATCAAGGGCGACGATGGCACGTTTACGTCGAGCGACATCGCTGCCGTGCCATTCCAGTTGGTGGGCGGTTCCCCACTTTTGAAACACGACGGTCACACAGTCACCGCCCGGGCCAACCGTGGTTTCGGGCAGGTGACGCTGTTGGGATTCAACCCGGAGCGTGAACCGGTCAAGTCTTGGGACAACCGGCCGTGGCTCTGGGCCGGGCTGGCGGAGATCGATGCCGCGTGGTTTACCTCGGAAACCCCACCCCGTGGGTACGGGCGGCAGCATGTCGATGGCCTTTACGGGTTGATGCTCGACAGTCGTCAGGTCAGCAAGCTGCCGGTGGTCTGGTTGATCCTTTTGCTTGTGGCCTACCTTGTCATCATCGGCCCAGTCGATCGTATTTGGCTCAAGCGAATCAACAAACAGATGCTCACCTGGTTGACCTTTCCGGCGTATGTCCTCTTTTTCTCGCTGCTGATTTACTACATTGGCTATCAGCTTCGGGCGGGGCAACTGGAGATCAACGAGGCCCACATTGTTGACGTGCTGCCCGGGAAGGAAAACACATTGCGCGGTCGCAGCTACGCCTCTATTTACTCGCCCTCAAACAAGGATTACCCGATCGGTGGCTCTCTAGCCGCGGGTGCGTTTCGAGCGGAGAACGCCGGTTTTTCCGGGAGCGGCATGGCCCCGTTGGTCGTGGGCATGAGCCCGGGAAAACTGGACGTGCAGGCGCGCGTGCCGATCTGGACCAGTCGCATGTTCAGCACGGAATGGATCGAGGGCGGTAAGGCGAACGTTCAGGCAGAATTGACGCAACCGACCGAGGGTAGTTATCAGGTGAAATTTCGAAATGGACTGGACAAGCCGATCGTCGATGCCGCGCTGGTGGTCGACAATAAGATGGCCGAGGCGGATGGTATTGATGTCGCACCGGGTGCGGACGGCTCCATCCGACTGGACACCCGTACCGCGGAGTACGCCGAGGGGGTGGTCAACGTCGAGAGCGGCGTGATCAAGCGTTCCATCCAGGCCAGAAACCGCGCTTTCGGTAACACGGAACAAGGCAGACTTGAACCGGTGTTGCGGCATTTTATCTGCGGCTCGATGCCGGGCGCGCTCGAGTTGGATCACAGCGAAACGATTTCACGGAACGTAAACCACTTCGACTCGTCGGGCGGGATCGACATCAGCGGCCTGATCGGCCGGGGCGGGGCGGTTTTGTTTTTGCTGGTCAACGACCACGCGCCGATCCCGTCCACCGGACTCTTTGAAACCAAGCTTGGCCAAGCGCGGACGCTCTACCGCATCCCGTTGGAACTGCCCAACACGGAATAACCGCTTGGCCAAGCGCAACTGAATTCACACTCATGTCAGACGAACGAACCCCCAACCTGCCGCCGGTTACTAATGCTGCCGTCGAGACGTTCGGCCTCACGCGGCACTACGGCAACCTGACCGCGCTCAATGCCCTCGACCTCACGGTGAACAAGGGGGACCTGTTCGGGTTCATCGGCTCGAACGGCGCCGGCAAAACCACCACGCTGCGCATCCTGTCCACCTTCCTGTCGCCCTCGACCGGCACGGCCCGGGTGATGGGACACAACGTGGTGACCGAGTCCGACCAGGTACGGCGCATCCTCGGCTACATGCCGGATTTTTTCGGCGTGTACAAGGACATGGAGGTGACCGAGTACCTCGACTTTTTCGCGGCGTGCTACCGCATCGGTGCGGCCAAGCGCGAGCAGACGATCAACGACGTGCTCGAGCTGGTTGGCCTGAGTGAAAAAAAAGGCGCTTTGATCGGGGCGCTCAGCCGCGGCATGCAGCAGCGCATCGGCCTCGCCCGCGTGCTGGTGCACGATCCGCAGATTCTCCTGCTCGACGAACCGGCCAGCG
>CAJXAU010000189.1 GCA_913050205.1 uncultured Verrucomicrobiota bacterium | reverse complement strand
TCGATCTGGTGGCTGCGGATCGCGCTGAGCAGGCCGTAGGTTGTGTGCGGCATGTGGCAGTTGTAGCAACTGCTGCCGGCTGAGTCGGCGGCGTGTTTTGTGTGTGCAGTCAGGTTTTCGCGGATGTCCTCGTGGCATTGGGTGCATGCCGCGTTGGTTTCCATCCGGGGGGCGAGCTGGTCGTTGCGGTCGTGGTAGCCGTGCATGGAATGGCAGGAGAGGCAGGACATTTTGCCTCGCTGAAAACAGGGCGTGTCGAGCAGGCCGTTGTACTCGCGACCGGTCACGCGCACCATGCCGTCTGGCCAAAACCGGTCGGTCAACCATTCGCCGCCCGGGTGGGGATGGCCGTGCGCGGCGGCAAACTGTTTGGCCTCCGCCTGCGATTTCGGCGGGGCACCGGTGAATTTACTGGGCTGGACGGCGACGGCGTTTGCGGCGGCATTCAGATCGCCTCCAGGGAGAAAACTCGGCCCCTGCGCGAGCCGTTTGGGCGGGTTGGGGGTGAACTGGTAGGAGTGGCATTGGCCGCAAACCTGCGCGGATTTCCGGTGATCCATTTTCGCGGTGTCCGGGTTTTTGATGCCGTGTGCGGTCTTCGACTCGTCGCGCCCGGCGTAGCGATTGACCGGGTTTTGAAAGTGGGCGATGTGTTCGCGGGCCGGGCCGTGGCAGGCTTCGCAGGAGATGCCCAACTCGGCGACCTCGGTTCTGGCGGTTTGGCCCTGGCGCGTCATCGACACGGCCGCCTTGCCGGCGACGGAGTGGCACTCAATGCAGACTTTGTTCCACTTGGCATCGACCGGGGCACCGTGCGGGTTGCGGAGGAAGGTGTCCTCGACCGGTGCCCATTTTTGGTCGGCGATCAGCCAGCCATAGGGGAACGGATGCTGCATGTTGCCAGCCTTATCGCCGACCCAGTAGACCTGCAGGTGGTGGGAGCCGGTCGTCATGGTCAAGCGCTGCACGGCTTGCTTGATGCCGTCCGCGCCCACGGTGGTGACCCAGTACTCGTCCCCCTTTTTCTCGAGGTGCAGTCGCGCTTGGCCAAGCGGCAGTTCGGTGCCGTGCCACTTGGCCAGGACGGCGTCCGGCTTGGCCAACTGCGTCATCGTGCGGTGGTAGCTTTTGTGCCAGCTATCGTACTCACCGGGATGACAGGCCCGACAAGTCTGCGAGGAGGTGTAGGCGTTGCCGGGGTCGGCGTCCGGGCTGAGCCGAACCTGGGCGGGGGTGGCCCTGAGGAGTTCGCCCTCGGAAGCGGCCGCTGTGTGGTCGGTCTGGAATTTCAAGTAGCCCAGACCAAGCGCGAGCAGGAGCGGAGCGGCCAGCAGGCCAAGCGCCTGATTTCGATTTGCGTTCAGCAAAAAGGGGAAGATGGCTACGAGCAGCAGCAGCGCGGGGATGATGATCTCCAACCCCGGCGAGTCGATGGCTGCCGTCACTCCGCTCATGATGAATCAATCTCCCGCCGCCGGGATGGTGAGCCGGAAGTAGCCGTTCGGTATCGGCCGGTGTTCGGCCGGAATCTCGTAGGAGATGATGCGCTTCTCGGGTTGCGGCGAAAACTGTTGCACTTTGATCCACTCGCCCCCCGCAACGGCACCGGCACTCCACAGCACGTAGGTGCGGCCGGGCTGCGCCTCGAATGAAATGACAGCGGCCTTGTGGTGCAGAATCAACTCTAGCCAAAGCACGCTGGCGGCCTCGTTGGGTCTCGTGCCGGCGATGAATTCCTCGAGGTTGCTGTGGCCGTCGCCATCCGGATCGAGGTGGACATCGGAGGCGTCGTTCGGGTCGAGCCCATAAAGATTCTCCCAGAGATTTGGCAGGCCGTCCTCGTCGGCGTCGCCGATGACAAGGTTCGACTGTCCCGGCGTGGCGCTGTTGGGGAAGGTGACGATCGATTTGTCGCCATCCGGATAGCGTCCCTCGGAGACGCCTCGCGACTGTTCGGCAAATATCACCGAGTCGATTGTCTTGTCCCGGGCGTCGCTGAGGACGATCTCCTCGCCCCGGCCACTCAGGCGAAAGCCGACGTGGTTGGCGCCGTCGTTCGGGGCATTGTCAGCGATGAAACGCAGGTAGCCGTTGCCGGCGATGAAGGTCAGCGGCGGCAGCACGGTCTTGTCGAGCTGGGTCGGGTCGTCCGAGAGCTTTAAGCCGGCCATCGGAACCGGGAGGGCGGAGCGGTTGTAAATCTCGAGCCAATCGTTGCCGTTCTCGGGGCGGGCCATCCATTCGTTGATGGAGAGCGACTTGATGCTACCCAGATCCTGCACGGTATTGGCGGTGCCCGGGGTGGGGGCGTTGAGAGCCCAAGGGCCAACGCCGTCGGGGGCGCGACCGATCGAGAGGTCGTCCGCCTGCGGGCCGAAGCCGATGGCGTCCTGTATTTTTAGGCCGTCATCGCCCGGCCACCAAAGCGCGATGTTTTGGCCGTCGGCGTCGAGGGCGAAGCCGGAGTGCAGGCCGGGCTGTTCCTTGGCGTCATCGCACCACACGACAAGGTGTGCCTGCGGGGCGAGGCGGGTGCCGGCCGGGAAAAAGAAGGTCGGCTTTTCGTTGACGCCATCGCCGAGGCCGGCGCCGGTCAGGTCGATCTCGCGGCTGGTCGGGTTGTACAGTTCGATCCAGTCCGGGTTGGTGTCTCCGTTTTTCACCGAGCCGCGGTTGGCGGCCATCAGCTCGTTGAGAATGATGCCATCAGGCAGGCTCTCAACCGTGGCCCCGAGGCTGGCCCCGAACGCGAGGTCGCTGTCGTTGGTGGAGTATTGGTGCACCTCAACCGCGAAGACGTTTTTGCCCTGCTTGAGATTCTTCCCCGAGAGTTGGATCGGGCCGCTCAATTCCGCGTCTCGTACCGAGCTCAACGCGCGGGTGGTGTAGCGAATGCTGCCGCGATCCTTCATGTTCACGCGGTGGATTTCCTTGCCGTTGAGATAAAACACCGCGCCGTCATCGACAAGGTACTGCAGTTGCAGCTCACCGCCGGCTGCCGGTTGGTCAAAGTCGAACGATTTGCGGAAGTAAAACGTGCGCGGCCCCATCTTGAGCGTGGTGGCCATCTTGAGCTTTTGCCGGGACGTGGCCTTGCCGATGAAGGTCTCGCCGCTTGGCCAAGCGGAGTCGTCGTAGTCCTCCTTGCGCCAAGCGGTACCCAGGCTTTTGCCCTCAGCGTTGTATAGCCATTCCTCGTCCTTGAGTGCGATGAGATCGACCGCCTTGGCGTGTCCGCCGTAGCGAAAGCTGGCCTCGGCCGTGGGCAGAGACTTGCGGCCCTTTGAGTCGATGTACACCGCCTGCCAGTAATACGTGCGCCCGAACTCGAGCAACTCGAACGGCACCGTCATCTCGGTGAGGTTTTCGGTCGATTCAGTTTTGAACACCGGATAGGTGAATGAGCCGTCGGAGGTGCGGATGGACCAGATGGTGCTGACGTGATCGACGTTGGCCTCGCCACCCTCAAACGCGCTGACGACCATGGTGGCGGGGGCGTACACCGAGTCGCCCCCGGTGAGCTGGGTGGCCACCGGCTGAATCGGAATCTTCACCCTGCCGCACTGCTTGTTGACGCTGGCTTGTCGGCCGCGCGCGTAGGTGACGTAGCCGGAAAGGCCGATGCGCCGGAGGTTGTCTGGCGTGAGCAGGGTATTGTTGAGGTAGTAAAGGTGTTCCTTGTACTCCTCGCGGAACGCTTTGAAGAAGGCGTTCTTAACCGTGTGTGTGCCGTGCGTGGTGTGTGAGTTGCCGGCTTCGCCAATGTAGATGGACTTGTTGATGAAACCTCCCTGCATGTCGTTGTCAAAGTCCCACGGCAACATGCCCCAGCGCCCGTCCGCCCGGCGCCAAAAGTAGAAATTGTGCACGGTGTCGTCCCACGTGCCCATCCAGTTGCGCACGGCGATGTAGCTCATCAACGCGTCCATGTCCCAGTTTTCCTGAAACCACTTGCGGAGCCGGGTGCGGTTGTTCTTGTGCTTGGCCAAGCCGTCAATCAATTCCTGCAACTCGCTGTGGCCCTTCCAGTCCTGGTTCTTGGAGGAGTAAATCCACTCGTAACGCTGCAGCGACGTCCAGCCGTCGCGCGGTGGCAGTTTGCTTCCATCGCCGCGGCCGTACGGGCCAAGGTTTTGCAGGATGCCGCTGGACTTGAAAATGTGGCCGTTGGGCTCCAGCTCGGTCCCGGGGTTGCGGCGCATCTGATCCTCGTGATAGCGCTCAAGCATCCGGTCGTTGTGATCCTCCACGAGCAGGCGGCGCATCTTGCGCTTGTTGATGGAGACATCGATCCACTCGGTGTTCGAGGTGGGCAGCCCAAGTGCGCGATACAGCGCATGCCCTGCCACGGTGACGTTATCCTTGTCGGTGAACATCAGGTCGCTCTGTCCGTCGAACCGGTTGTAGCGCGGCAGTCGAATCTTCCATGAGTTGCGCCCGCTATTCCGCCGGTAAAAGCTGCCGTTCCACCGGGCGTACACATCGCGTACCACGCCCTCGTGAACAAGGATCCCGTGCACGGTGTCGTTCCACGGGCCACGCGGCTTGACGTTTCTGGCCGGTCGATAGCCGCTGCGGGGATTGGCCGACATGTTTTTCGCGAGCTGACTGGTTCCGGCCCGGGGCACCATCAATTCGAAGTACCGGTTCGAGCCGGTCGAACGCGGCATCACGAAGTAAGCATGCCACTTGTACGGG
>CAJXAU010000188.1 GCA_913050205.1 uncultured Verrucomicrobiota bacterium | reverse complement strand
GTTGCTCACGCCGCCCATCAGGAGCGGCAGGGCCAGCACCGGCATCACCGCGAGCACACCGTAAAATGACCGGAGCGACCCGGTAAACATCTTGCCCAGCACCACATCGTACCCGCGCAGGTCGGTCAGAAAAAGCAGGCCCAGCGTGCCCTCTGTCTTTTCGCGCGTCAGCGTATCCGTGGTCGTCCAAAGACCGGCCAACAGGCAGTAGCCGAAACAGGCCCAACTCATGATGGCGAAGAAAATGTCGCCCTGCATCCCCAGCCCGCCGCCGCTCTGGTTTAATGTAGCCAGCAGCAACCACAGGCCACCAAACGCCACAGCCACAATGGCCACGATCCAGCGCCACAACCAGGACCCCAAGCCGCGTGAGGCAACCAGCAGCTCGCGTTGGACGATGGGCAGGTTGATCATGGCACTACGAACCGGGGCTGATCGAACGTGCGGCGGTTTCCCTGAATTTCTCCCCAAGCGCAAGGCACGCACGCCCCACCCAGACTGCATTATTCACGAGCCCAGTCATGAACCAAAGGGCCATGACCCCACTCATATTTATGTTGGCAGTAGTGATCGCGATCAGCATCACTATTCCCAAGAAAAACGTGTATGGCAGGACGTGGATTTTCAGAATCACGACTGTCGAACTAAACACCGGCCGACGCAGTGTGAGGCTGGCATGCATCCCCACGAAGTACGCGCCCCACGCATCAACGAAAAACATCAGCACTCCCAAAATATAGACCGGCCAAGTTTCATCATCCGACCGGGACATCAAGTACGGAATCAAGCAGACCATGAACACTACCGGCCATAAAAACTGCCATTTCAACCGCCGCCGAATCGACTGTGAGTAGTCCTCGTAATTCAGCGGTGTGGAGAGCAGCAGTTCCATCGCGTTCTCTGCTCGATCCACCCGAAATCGATCGCACACAGCACCCGCAATCCACCATTTGAACATTACTGCCACCACCCAGAACGTGAAAAGATACGAACCTTCACCGTAGTTTTTTCCACTGAAAAGAGAATCAAATCCTCCCGTGATCAGCATCATGAATGTGACAACAAGGGTAAGAGCGATCCACACCAATCCAGGGCCAAGCCGCCTCCGGACGGTCAACCACTCCAACGGGTTTCCATCCAAGACCCGCGAACGGCGGCGTAGCTCCCGCTGGCTGTTGCTGGCTGTAGTGTCCACCGCCGGCTTAGCCGCCTCATCCTGCCAGGCACGCCCCGTTTTCCAGAGGGCAAAAATCATCGAAACCGCCGTGACTAGCAGCACCGCCGTTAAGGAGGAATTGAACACTGTTTCCTGCGTAGTCCCCGGCCCGACGCTCCCATCCAACGTCATAACGAACATCGCTCCCGTGCTGTAATCAACCAACCATTCCATCGCCCGGCCCGAGCTGCGATCAATCTCGTGCGTGATTAGGGTGATTATCGGAATAGCAAAATTCAAAAGGAACATCGCGCCGAAGGTTGCGCCGGTGGTTACCTTCGACGACTTGAACATCGCCGAGCAGGCCATGCCTACCGAGAGTGACAGGCACAGCGTGGCAAATAACACACCGGTCATTCGAAGGACAATGGCTGGGTCCACCCCGCCCATCAGTATCGGTACGACCAGCATCGGCACCGCCGCCATCAACCCCAACACGCCCTGGATTGCCCCCACACTCATCTTGCCCAGCACCACCTGATAGCCTCGCAGGTTTGTGAGGAACAGCAGGCCAAGCGTCCCGTTGCGCTTCTCCTCGCTCAGGCAATCGGCCGTCAGGTACACCCCGGCAATGTTGCAAAGAAAAATCAGGATGCATGACACGGTGTAAAACATGTCGCTCCCCGCTCGGTGAGGGGGATAATTCTCCGCCCCCACGAGGATAAGCATGTAACCCACCACCAGAAAAATCAGCAGCGCGATGGCAAAGCGCGACGCATAGGTGCCCAGCCGGCGCGAGGCCACCAGCAATTCTCGGCTGACGATGGGAAACAGGTTCACGGCTTTACAATTCGCGGCACCGAGTATTCACACGAACCTAAAAAGCGGAAGCCTTAATGCGCGTCTGGTTTTATCTTCGGGAACGACGGCTGCGCCCCCGGTCGGGTGACGGAACGGGCCGCCGCCTTGACCGCAAACTGAATTGCCGCCGCCCCCGTCAAGCCGACCGACAATGCCGAGGCCAATGCACCGTTGAAGCAATCCCCCGCTCCAACGGTATCCACCGCGCGAACCTTCGGTGCTTGGAACCAGTTTTTCTCCTGCTTGGCCAAGCGGCACACACCGCGCACACCGCAGGTGGCCAGCACCTCCCCCACGCCGGACTGCAACAGCGCCTCCGCCGCCCGCTCGATGTCGCGCTTGGTCTTCACCGGCAACCCGGTCATCGCCGCCAACTCCGTTTCGTTCGGGGTGAGAATGTCGACCAGTTGTAGTATGCGCTTGGCCAAGCGACGGTACGGGGCGGGATCAAGAATCGTCGTTACACCCTCCCGCCTGGCCAAGCGCAGGGCCGCCTCGACCGTCGGTAGCGGCGTCTCGAGTTGCAGCAGGCAGCAGCGCGCACCGGCAAAGGCCTGCTTGGCCCGGTCAATGTGCGCCTTGGCCAAGCGATCGTTGGAGCCAGCCGCCACGCTGATGAGATTGCGCCCCTTGTCATCGACCATGATCAGTGCCACACCGCTCGGTGTGTGCCGGTCGCGGACGATGAAGCGCGTCCCGATTCCTTCGCGTTCGAACCGCTGCAGGGCGGCGCCCCCAAAATCGTCACGGCCTATATTCGCCACAAAGGATACCGGCGCACCGGCACGCGCGGCGGCCACTGCCTGATTCGCGCCCTTGCCGCCGGGGACGATCTGAAACTCACCACCGAGCACAGTCATACCCGGCTCGGGCAGCTTCGAGGATTGGACGACGAAATCGGTGTTGGAACTCCCAACCACCACCACGGAAGGAGGCTGTTTTTGCCGTCTGGCCATCGGGAGGAAAAGACTGGGCTACGACGTTTTTTCTGAATCGAACTCGCCGTTTTTCAGCTTGGTCATGTAGGCGTCCAAATCCTTCTTCACTCCGCCTGCAAGAAAGTAGAGGCCGAGAACATTCGGAAACGCCATGCCGAGAATCATCAGATCCCCAAAATCAAGCACATGAGTCGATGTGATGATCGAGCCGAGGAAAACCATGATCAGAAACAAAAAACGATAAACCATCGAGGAACCATCCCCGAACAACCAAGCCCAGCAACGCTCACCATAGTAGGACCAAGAGATCATCGTGCTGAACGCAAATAACACCACTGCTGCTGAGAGGATATGCGGGAACCAGGAAAACTCGGAAGCAAACACCGTGGACGTCAACCCGGCGCCGTTGTTGACATCGGCGAATGGTTTGGCGACATCGGCGGCAGAGCCACCCTCGTAATGCCCTGTGATCACGATCACCAAACCGGTCATGGTGCAGACGATGATGGTGTCGATGAATGGCTCCAATAATGCCACAATACCCTCGCGCACCGGCTCTTTAGTTTTGGCTGCGGAATGAGCGATTGCTGCGGAGCCGACGCCGGCTTCATTCGAAAACGCCGCACGTTTGAAACCCTGCACCAACACACCGATAAAACCGCCCCACGCCGCACCCGGATTGAACGCACTTTCGATGATGGTCCCAAACGCACCCGGGATCTCACCGGCGTGTTTGAGTAACACCACGATACAAGCAAGCATGTAAACACCACACATAGTAGGGACAATTTTTTCCGCTGTTTGCGCAATGCGCTTGATACCACCGATGATTACCAAGCCGGTGAGGATGGTCATGATCAAACCAAACACCCAGCGGTGATCACCAAGCCAAGGAATCGATTCCTGAACCGCGTTGAGTGACTGATTGACTTGGAACGTGTTGCCCCCGCCAAAAGATCCGCCAATGCAAAGGATGGCAAACGCCACGGCGAGAAATTTTCCCAACGGCTTAAAAATCACGCCGCCGGTACGTTCGGCCACTTCAGCTAAACCGTTTTGCAGGTAAAACATCGCGCCGCCCATGACACGACCATCAGCCCTAGTCGTGCGGTACTTTTGCCCTAGCGTGCACTCGGTGAACTTGGATGACATCCCGAGAAACCCTGCGACAATCATCCAAAAAATCGCACCCGGCCCACCGAGACTAACTGCAATTGCTACACCAGCGATGTTCCCCAAGCCGACTGTTGCCGAAAGCGCAGAGGACAACGCTTGAAAATGACTGACCTCACCTTCGGCATCCTTGTTCTCGTACTTGCCTCGGACAACATCAATCGCGTGCTTAAAACCACGGAAGTTGATAAAACCCATCCTAATCGTAAAATATGTTGCACCAACCACCAACCAAGCCACAACCAGCGGTATCTCAGCTCCTTGACTTGATTTGTAAATCGGAAAGAAAAAAATCGAGGCAATCCAACCAACCAACTGGCCGGCGAGTGCATCAATCTGCTCTGAGATTCCGCCCAACTTTTTCTCCTGCGCAAACGCGGTACTCGCGCCTACGAAAAACGAGAACAACATTGCGAACACTCGGTTACTAAAACGGAGAATCGACAAACGGGTTGGCCTTACAGATTTGGCCTCAGCAGGTTGTTTCATTTAGTCTATGCTGGTTTTAAAAAAAAGAGCCGGTATTACGATCCGACTCTTTTGCCACAAATTCATATTGCTGACGATTATTCCTTGAAG
>CAJXAU010000187.1 GCA_913050205.1 uncultured Verrucomicrobiota bacterium | reverse complement strand
TCGAGCGCGGCGTGCGGTTCGTGCAGATTTGGTCCGGCAACGACAACAGTTTTCCCCGCCGCAACTGGGACAGCCACGAGGACATTGAGCGCGATCACGGCCCGCTTTCGCTCGGCATGGCGCGCGGTGCTGCCGGGCTCATTCGCGACCTCAAGCAGCGAGGCCTGCTTGACGACACCATCATTCACTGGACCACCGAGTTCGGCCGCATGCCCAGCACGCAGGGCAAAAAGGGGCGCGACCACAACCCGTACGTGTTTACCAACTGGCTGTGCGGCGGCGGTATTCGCGGTGGCGTCACTGCCGGCGAGAGTGATGAGTGGGGATACAAACCGCTCGACCGCGCCAATCCCACGCAGGTGTACGACCTCCACGCGACCATGCTGCATCTGCTGGGCATCGACCACAAACAACTCACTGTCCGCCACAACGGCATCGACCGCCGTCTCACTGACGTGCATGGGCATGTGATTAAGAAATTGCTCGCTTAATCGAGGCGAACGCCCTTGAATCCGCGGCTCAGGCTTCATTCCGACCTTTCCAATGCGCTGTCGGTTAGGGCGGGCGCGTGACCTACAATTAGCATGACGATTAATAACAAGGATTTGCATGAATGGCTGAACCTTGGGGTGGATTTCAACCCCGGCTCGCCCAAATACGATGAGATGTCAGCCGCCATTGAGGCCAAGCTGGGTGCTGCCTCGGCCGAGGAATTGGCGCCGGTTGATCAACGCATCCAGCAATTCATGGATGAGGTGTTCGGCGCGGATGGCCCGCGACTGGTGCAGGACACTTTTCTGCTCGATCAACACGGTCTTGCGCGGACCATCGCACTGCCCAAGAACGGCAAGACATATAGCAACGAGATCCTGAATACGTACCGCGTGACACAGGGCATCCTGCACAATCCCTCGAAGGATAAGCGCACCACCAAGGGGGTGTTCCACGTGGTGGAATATGGCCTGCCGATTCCCGACGATAAAAAAGCCGTGCCGGTGAATGCCGCCGGGGAAATTTTTCGGGCTGCCTTTCAAGCTCCGGATTGGCTGACGGAGTTGCCGTTTGCAGCGGAATCGGAACGGCCTGTGCACACTTGGATTTCCCTTCTGCTGCGTCCGGTCGTTTGCCCTGCAGTTGAAGGGTTCACAGAGCAAAAATCTCTCGAGGTTCGTTTTTTTGCGCCGTCCTCCATGGCGGCCAATCTGGATTTTGTGGAAAGCGTCTTTGGCAACGGGGGCGACCCGCATTTGCCAGTCAACGACGCCGGACTGGATGTGCGACACTGGACGGGGCACACCGGGGGGGTCATCCTTGCGCCCCACCTCATTGAGCTGAAGAAAAAGGATCTGGGATTGCCGCACCTCAGCGAGGCCAACGAACGGCAGGTGCGCGACGGCATGTGCTGGGAGGATCCGGATGAACTCTACAATGACGGTGGTGCCTTCAAGCTCACCTGCCGCGATGAACACGGTCGCGTGATCACGGTCATCGCCGACAACTATTTTGGTTACTGCAAGAAAGAAGTGAAAACCCAGATCGGTTTTTCGGCGAACCTGTTCGGGCTTGCCGAGGAGGAGCATGCCGGTGGCGCACAGGTGCACGCCAGCTACAACCTGAGCCGCACGTTTCATCCGCAGCGCATATTGCCGGATCAAAATTCCACGCTTGCCGAAAACTTGGAGCGGTACGGCGATGCGTTCATGAAGCTGGAGCCGGAAGGTTACGCCAGCGACCGGAATTATCCTGATATTTTTTATGTGCCCGAGAGCGCTACCTTCCGGTTGCCCAGGCAGGAAATCACCTGGCCCAACGCGGATGGATCACCCGGTTTTCTGCAAATCCGCCCGGGTGAGGTGTACATGCTGCCCAGCGGTTACAAGGTGGAAATGCGCAAGAGCATACACGACGGCAAATGGCGCCTGATCGGCACCATCGGCGAAGGTTTTCTCTGCCACAAACCCTGCACCGTGTCCGGTGGCGGAAAGTCGGAAATCTCCAAATCCCTTCATGACATGATCCTGAGCGGGCCGGTGTTTGTGCAGGACTTGAAAGAAGATCTCGAGCAGGCCAAGTCGGTCCTCAATCGTTCGTATATCGAACGTTTTCGGAATCCGGAAAACCACAATCGACGCGGCCGCTCCATCTTGTCGCCTCTGCGTTCGGTGGGTTCGGTCATCAAACTTTTGACTCCCTCTGACACGGTTTACACCGATGAGTACAACGACTGGCTTCGATCCATACCCTCTCACGTGAAGGAGCTGGTGCTCATCATCAAGCGTGAGTACCGCGAAGATTGGGGCAACGATTGGGAGAGCCGATTTAGCGTGGACACCGTGGACGGCAAGCCCGGCAACGAACTGCGCCTGAATGGCAAGAAACTGAAAACCAATTTCCTGAGGGTCGGCTTTGACGCCGCCGACCGCTGGCGGCTTTATAGTCTGCGCGAGGATTTTGAGCCGGCCATGAAGATCATTGCCGAGGATGACATCACCGCCTCCACGGTGGCCCCCGTGCGCCACACGCCCAAGCTGGGCCCGGGCGACTGGACTGAGTCCGCCAAGTTCGTTCACAATTGTGAGTATCGCCTTTTCCAGCGGCCGGACGACGCCATCATTCGCGGCTACGACACGGTGACTGAACGGAACTTCACCACCCCGGGTAATTTCTTCAGCAATTACGCGCCCATCCCGGTTGAGAAAATCCGCGAACAAGTAAATCAAACTCTGGAGTTCGAGGCCTATACAGATATCCTGCAGGAACTTCTCGCTGAGGCTGCCAAAGCCGAAAAAGGCTTTGTTTGCTCCTCCGCCAACCCGCGCTTGATCGATGGCGAACCCACGGCAAACCCGCGTTACCTGCAAATCCGTCCCGACCTCCAACAGGAACGCAAAGTCTACATTGCCAAAACAGGCACACGCTTGCGACGTGAGCTGCCCGCTGAGGACTCCGTGCTTTACCCAGTGCGAGGCATTCTTCCCGGACGCCGCAACAACGGGCCGGACAAGGAACAGGGCATTCCACCACTATGCTGTTTTGCCCCCATTCACTATGTCGAGTTGCCGGAGCTGTTCATGGATTTCATCGCCAGCCTCACCGGCAAATCCCCCAGCACCACCGGCGCTGGCTCCGAGGGCGCCATGACCAAGGCGCCATTCAATGCCCTATTACCCATCCACGACCTGAACACCGCGCTCGTTTCCTACGCAACCACCGGTCAGGGAGCCTTTGTCACTTCCGCAGGTTATGTCGGCCCGCACTTCAAGGTGGATCATGATATCTCTCTGCTCATTCCTGAAATCTGGAGCCGCTTTCGGCTGGGTGAAGCACAGCCCGAGCGGATGATCTCCCAAGGCTATCTGGAACGGCTGGAAGACTTCGAACACAACGGCCAAAACATCCCCGCCGGTCGGCTCGGCTACCGCATTACCCAGCTATTTGCGCATGAATTCTTCGGGCGCATTTTCCATGATCCCGATTCCGTGTTCCCCGATGAAATGCTTCAGCCCGAGCTGCAGGATGCCGAGGTGTATGCCGAGAGCATTACCACGATAGCCGCCACCCAGCGTCGCATCGCCAAGGCCTACTTTCGTGATGGCGCAGCCGACCTCGCCTGCCCTCCGCTCCGCGCCTTGCTGGAAATCATGGCGCAGGATACCATCGATGACACCCGTCTGCGCGATCCGGAATTCCGCGCCCTCTTTGAGCCCGCCAACATTCTCGCCAGCGACTGGTACCAACAGCGAATCGATTCGCTTGTCGCCAGCCGGCGAACCTTCTGGCAAAACCGCATCGACTATCTGGAATCCTACGCCGGCACTGGTGATCCCAACGAACCGCTCGCACACGCTCGTGAAAAACTTGGGGCCTTGCAGCAAGAAAACATCCGCGATTACTACATCGGCTCACTCGGCCGGGAACCATCATTGCAATTGAGCTAAAACTCCTTGCCCAATGTCAACCGACCTCTCTTCACAACACGCCCCCATCACCGGCTTGTTCCCGCAAGCCGACTCGCCGGAGGAATGGGCGGCGCATCAGTTGAGCACGGAGCAAATCACGCATTTTGTGGAGCACGGCTACGTGGCAGGCATTCGGTTGCTGGACGAGCCGCAGATCGAGGCATTGCGCAGCGAACTGGCGGAGATGACCGATCCGGAGCATGACGGCCACGAGCTGTTTTACGAATATCACAGCAACGAATCGGACAACCCCGACACCGTGCTGTTCCACGCGCTCGGTGCCTGGCGGGTGCGGCAGGCGTTTCATGACATCCTGTGGAATCCGCGTTTCCTCGTGCCGGCGTGGCAGTTGCTCGGGCAATCTTTCCGCCTGTTTCACGACCAGCTCTTCAGCAAACCGGCAAAACACGGCGGCGTGGTAGCATGGCATCAAGATTTCTCGTACTGGACGTGGACGCAACCGATGGCCCATCTCACCTGCTGGATTGGCCTCGACGATGCTACCGAGGAAAACGGCTGCATGCATTATATCCCCGGCAGCCATCGTTGGGGCTTGCTGGAAAAGACCGGCCTCGCCGGCGACATGAATTCAGTGCGCGAAGTGCTCACACCCGCCCAAGTCAGTGATTTTGAAAAACAACGGCCGATTGTTTTGAACAAGGGCGAGTGCAGTTTCCATCACCCGCTGATGATGCACGGCTCGTACGAAAACAAATCCGACCAACCGCGCCGCGCCACCGTCATCAACGTCCTCGGCG